>JAJQHT010000333.1 GCA_021199595.1 Oscillospiraceae bacterium | reverse complement strand
GGACGGCGTGGCCGTGAACGCCGCCGATTTTGCCGAGAGCAGGAGGCCGGACTGCACCGGCTGGCGGCCCGGTCTTGAATATTCCCGCGCCGATACCGGCGACGATTTTGACGACAAATATGACGCGGTCGTCCCCATTGAGCAGGTGCAGGTTCTGCCGGACGGCGGACTGATATTTGCGTCGGACGTGGAGATTCGCCCCGGCCTGAACGTCCGCCCCGCCGGCTCCCAGGTGGAGAAGGGCTCTCTCCTCTGCAAAAAAGGCACACGCCTGACGGCGCTGGACATCGCCGCCATCGGCATGGGCGGGTACGATGCGGCCCCTGTTCGCCGCCGCCCGAAGGTCGCCTTTGTCCCCACGGGCAGCGAGCTTGTCCCCGTCGGGGCCGAACTGGCCAGAGGCCAGAATTTTGACACCAACAGCCCGATGGCCGCCCTCCTGCTGGAGGAGATGGGCGCGGAGCCTGTCCCCTGCCCTATCCACCGGGACGACCCGGACGCCATCGAGCGGACGCTGGACGAGCTTCTGCCCCAGGCTGACATCATTATCCTGAACGCCGGAACCTCCAAGGGCCAGGAGGATTACTGCGGCCAGCTCCTCAAGCGCCGGGGGCAGCTTCTGTTCAGCGGCGTAGCCGCCGTGCCGGGACGGCCCATGACCGCTGCCGTCATAGAGGGGAAAATGGTGCTGAACATCTCCGGCCCCGCGCTCGCGGCCTTTTACACCCTGGATTGGGCCGTAAAGCCGCTGATATGCAAATATCTGGGCGTCCCCATGCCGAAGCGCGAAACCGTCCAGGCAGAGCTGACCGCCCCGATAGGCGCGCCGCCCATGTCCATGTGCTGTATGCTGCGCCTCCAAAAAGAGGGTGACAGGCTCCTCGCCACGCCCCTGAATATGCGCGGCCATGGCAGCGTAGGCTCCGGCGTCCTGCTGACCGCTGACGCCATGTATGCCACCATCCCCGGCCAGGGGCCGAAGGCTGCCGGCGAGACCATCTCCGTGGAGCTGCTGCGGGAGATATTATAACCATATTTGCCAGACCAAACTTCATATGAAGCACGAGAGCCTGTTCAAAAAAGCGCCGCCGCTTTTTGAACAGGCTCTCGATTATTATATTTCTTATGCTGTCACTTGGTTCCGAATATCCGGTCTCCCGCGTCACCGAGGCCGGGGACGATGTAGCCGTGGTCGTTCAGATGGTCGTCCAGGGCGGCGACAAAGATGTCCACGTCCGGGTGCGCGGCCTGCATGGCCTCCACGCCCTCCGGCGCGCCGATGATGGACATGAGCTTGATGTTCTTCACGCCCACCTCCTTCAAAAACGTGGCCGCCGCCGAAGCGCTGCCGCCGGTCGCCAGCATGGGGTCAACGATGATAACGTCACGCTCCGCGATGTCGGGGGGCATTTTGAAATAATACTTCACCGGCTCCAGCGTCTCCGGATCGCGGAACAGGCCGATGTGCCCCACCTTGACGTTTGGCATCATCGCCACCATGCCGTCCACCATGCCAAGCCCGGCCCGCAGAATCGGCACCACGGCCAGCTTTTTTCCCGCAATGCGGTGGCAGGTCGCCACGTCCACAGGGGTCTGCACCTGCACCTCCTCCAGGGGCAGGTCGCGCGTGGCCTCATAGCACATCAGCTGGGCAATCTCGCTGACAAGCTCGCGAAACTCCTTGACGCTCGTCTTCTCATCCCGCAGGATGGACAGCTTATGCTGGATGAGTGGGTGGTCAAAAACCATTACGTTGCTCATATTTTTCGCTCCTTTGTATAATAATGCCGTTTTTTATTGCAGATACAGCCAAATCCCCGCCTCGATAGTCAGATAAATCATGCAGGTATAGTCCCCCACGGAAACGCCCATGGTGTAATCCGTCCAGCCGACCTGGCCCAGAAGCGGCGCAATTTCCTCCGCCGTGAAACCGAATACCTCGCTTTGCAGCATGGCGTCCTTCGCCGCGTACCATACGCCGGTGCCGATGCTGTTTTCCTGCTCACTGATGCGGATGTCCGTGGGCCGTCCGGCCTCCGAATCCCAGTAAAGGGTCAGGGTCAGGGTATCGCTGTCAAAGGTGGCGTAATATATCCCGTCCGTGTCGTCCAGAATATTCACGCCGTCTGCCGCAAAGGTGGTGCCAGCCGCCGCGTCAATTTCCTCCACAAAGGCGATCATGTCCGCCGAAGCGTCGGAGACCTCCCGCTCATAGCCCTCCGGCAGCGCCCGTTCCGTCCAGTCCTGGCCCCCGGTTTCGAGATAATGACGCAGATTCGTGTAATCCGTCACGGTTTCCGACACATCATATCCGTCCCAGTCGGTGTATTCTATGTCGAAATAGCACAGCGCCCGCTCCTCCACGGAGTCATAAAACGCCTCCGCGCCGGAGGTATCGCAGCTTTCCAGCACGTCATACAGGGAGAGGGTCTGAATTTGCAGTGGCTCCACAATGCCGAGCAGCTCGTTCATCTCCGTTTGCGTTCTGTTCCAGTACGGCACGGTCGCATACTCATAGGTGAAGGTGCCCCGCCCGCCAAGCTGGGCCACCAGCGTATAGGTCGGCCCATAGGTGGCCTGGTTTTCCGAGTACATATGCCCGAAAAGATAGTAGTCATCCCCCACCTTTTCCAGGCCGATGGAGATATTGCCCCAGCCGTCGGTCGGCAGAATCATGTACTGGTCATAGCTGCTGCGGGAGATTTCCCCGTCCTTTGCATCATAATAGAGGACGTGGATGACAAAAGCCCGCTCATACAGCTCGTCGTCGATGTCAACGCCGGTCTCCGTGTCATACAGCCAGGAGGCAAAATAGGTGTCCAGCCGCATATAGTTTGCGAGGTAGAAAGCCGCCATTTCCAGGCTCCCGTCCCCGTCATAATCGTGAATTTCCGCACCGATGATACCGGTCTCCCCCTGCGTCCACAGCGGCTCCTCAAAATTCTTGCCCCCGTCCAGCGTGATCTCCACCGGATCTGTCGTTACGAGGTCGTATTCGGCCAGAATAACGCTCTGCATATAGTCGTAATAGTCCGCAGCCGTCGGAAACTCCTCCTCCGGCTCTGCGGTCTCCTGCGGCTCTGTCACTTCCTCCGCCGTCTCAGCCGCGTCCTCAACCGTCACGGCTTCGCCGGCGACTGCGTCCTCCTCGTCCTCCGTCTGCGCACAGCCGCCGCAAACGAGCAGCGCTACCGCCAAAAGCAGCGCCAGTAGCTTCTTTGTGAGCTTCATGTTTTCTCTCCTCTGAAA
>JAJQHT010000328.1 GCA_021199595.1 Oscillospiraceae bacterium | reverse complement strand
CCAGCGGGGACCCCGCCATGAGCGGCAGGAGCGCGGGGAGGCGGCCCTGAACCGGGGCGGCCGGGGGCAGCGCCGCCAGCACCGGCCCACGGAGCTTTCCGGCGGACAGCAGCAGCGTGTGGCCATCGCCCGCGCTCTCGTGACGCAGCCCTCCCTGTTTCTGGCCGACGAGCCGACGGGACGCCTCGACTCCAAGACCAGCAACGAGATTATGGACATCTTCCATGAGCTGCACAGCCAGGGAAACACCATCGTCCTGATTACCCACGACAACGACGTGGCGGCCCAGGCCGCCCGCCGCATCCGCATACGGGACGGCCATGTGACGGAGGTGGACGAATGATCGGTCAATCGGCAAAAATGGCCGTCAAGGCGGTCTGGGGCAACAAGCTCCGCTCCTTCCTCACCATGCTGGGCATCATCATCGGCGTGTTCGCCCTGGTGGTGCTGGTGAGCCTCGTAAGCGGCGCCACGGATTATGTATCGGACACCATATCCAGCCTGGGCGGGAGCTATCTCTCCGTCTCCATCTCTGACGACAAGGGCGACCCCCTGACGCTGGACGACATAAACGCCCTGATGGACGAGGAGGAGATCGGCCTTGCTGCGCCGCTGGCCTCCCTGTCCGCCACCGGCAAGGCCGGGCACGAGAGCGGCACCGTCTATATCTACGGCACCACCCCGGCCTATCAGAGCATCAACAACCTGGAAATCGAATACGGCACCTTCCTGCGCCAGACGGACATCGAGAACAACAACTATGTGGTCGTCATCAATCAGACCATGGCGGATGAGCTGTTCGGCACGAACGACTGCCTGGGCGAGACCCTCACCTTAAACGGCACGAAATTCACCGTTATCGGCATCCTGGCGGACGACGACAACTCCATGACCAGCATGATAACCTCCGGCATGATGGTGGCCTACGTCCCCTATACCACCGCGCGGCGGATGTCCTCCACCATCTCCTCGAGCATCTCGTCGTTTTATATCACCTCCGGCGAGAACGCCACGGCGGACGAGGCAAACGACCGCCTGACGGAAATTCTTCTCGCCCGCTTCAGCCGGGACGAGGACGCCTTCACCATCTCCGACAACTCCATGATCGAGGAGGCCATGAGCAGTGTCACCAATATGCTGGAGACCCTGCTGGGCGGCATCGCGGCCATCTCTCTTATCGTCGGCGGCATCGGCATTATGAACATCATGCTCGTCTCCGTCACGGAGCGCACCAAGGAGATAGGCATCCGCAAGGCCATCGGCGCAGGCCGGGGCGTCATCCTCACGCAGTTTCTCATCGAGGCGCTAATCATCAGCCTGATCGGCTGCGCCCTGGGGCTTGCCCTCTCGTGGGTGACGCTGAAGATTGTAAGTGCGCTGATGGACGCCGTCACCTTCTCGATTACCCCCACCATCGCCACCCTGTCCGTGGCCTTCTGCCTCGCCATCGGCCTGCTGTTCGGCCTCTACCCCGCCAACAAGGCCGCCAACAAGCCCCCCATCGAAGCATTGCGGTATGAGGGATAAGAAACGCCAAAACCCAAAAAAGGACAGCGCCCCGCGCGGGCGCTGTCCTTTTTCGCGTACCTTCATAAAAAATTCGACCGTCCCTGGGTGCGTCTACGCAAGAGTTGCCATTAAAAAAGTAATGAAAATTTAACAACTTATTTTCCTGATTTTATTGCTTTCAGGTTCCGAATTGCGTATAATGGTAGTAACAAACGGAAAGAAAGTGTTACCCATGCCGTCCGCAATGAACGTAGCAAAAAGCCTGGTATCTATTTCGCAGTTCAATAAAGGGCAGGCCGCCCGTATCTTTGACCGACTGCACAGCGAACCCCAGCTAATCGTCCTTAAGAACAACCAGCCTACCGCGTTCATCCTTTCCCCCGACGAATATGACCGGCTGACCGAGATGGAAGAGGACTACGCTCTGCTCCTTGAAGCATATGAAAGGCTTGAAAAGCACGGAAATGAGCCTTGCATCCCTATGGCCGACGTAATGGCCCGCCACGGCATCGTTGAAAGCGACCTGGATGAAAGAGAATAATCTGTAATCTGAAAGGCCGACATGAAAATTGTCGGCCTTTCATTTTACTTTTGCGGCTCTGCTTCCGTCACTGGCATTGACCGTTGGGGAGCATTGCAGTCCTGAATAATTATTATTTTGGGGAACAAATGCTTCTTTTAACAAGAAGATTTGCTCCCCAAACCTATATTTGCAGTCAAGACCTACGCCCCCTCACCCCTGGCACAGCGTTTGATACATCCGCATCAGCTCGGCGACGCAGGCGGATTCGGTCATGCCTTTTTTGGGGAAGCCGTAGGCGTCCATGACAGCGCGGTCGTTGTGCTGGTGGGCAGTGCGCAGTTCCGGGGGCATGGTCAGGTTGTCATACAGGTCGGCCAGGCTGCTGTCCGGGTATAAGGCCCGCGCGTCCAGGATGGCCTGGGCGGTCTGTTCGATTCTGGCCCGCTGTTCGTCCGTTGGGGTGGGCCAGGGGAAGTTGTTGTAGACATTATCCCTTGTAATTCGGTTCACTTTTTAGCCGTCCATAAACAGCCATCATCCACGCCATAAACACATCTTTATATTTCAAATCATCGTCCGCAGATGACAATCTGATGTACAGATACAGCTTCATTTCCCAGCTCCACCTCCTATTTCTTCATATGCAGCCTGCAAGGCGGCAAAATCCTGCCGGTATTTGAACACTATCTCGACCCTGCGTTCTTTGCCGACCTGGTAGACAAGGATTTTGTCCACCATAGCTTAGGAAATTAAATCCCAAACGTGTATTGCTGGACCATTACGACGACGCCTTCCCTCCGATTAGCGAACAGGTTCCTGTAGAGGCCTTTTGCAAAAAATGTCTATAACAGTGCCGACAGAGAATATGCTAGAAGGCAGGCAAATAGAAATTTGACTTAAAAGAGAAAATGTTCACGCCCCTACAGTTAGAAAAGAAACCGAGGACGAATCGGCTGAGTACAGGTGCATTCGAGAAGAAATTTTGAATGAAGAGCAGGAAAGGCAAGAGAAAGCTGACCGATGAAGATTTGCTGGACATTATGGATCGTCTGATGAAGGGACGCACCGTGTTCGTGATCGCCCATCGCCTTTCTACCGTTCAGAACTCCGACGCCATCATGGTACTGGATCATGGCAGGATCATTGAACGAGGAAGCCATGAGCAGTTGATCGAGGAGAAGAAGCAGTATTATCAGCTCTATACCGGGGCGCTGGAGTTGGAATAAGCAGCCGATCAGCCTCAATTC
>JAJQHT010000194.1 GCA_021199595.1 Oscillospiraceae bacterium | reverse complement strand
TTTTTATCTATCCTAATCTTCTTCTGAATAGTCACAGTTTGAACATTCCCAAAGCACCCCATCCCAATGTAGACATCCACCACATTCAGGGCACGGACGAATTTCTTCATCATTATCTTCTAATTCACCAGAGCAATACGGACAATGAGAATATTCTGATTCATCGTACACTTTATCACAAAACGGACACATTTGCATTCTTTTCACCCCCTCATACTTTAATCATAAAGAGCAAAAAATGCCACTTTTTTGCCCCGACACATCATATCAGTTACAAAAATACTTATTTACATTACATCAAAGCGAAAAACTGGAATTACCTTCTAGCCTCCGTCTCTGCTACAAACTTTATCGAGATATAAAGTGTTCAATCTTTTTTACCCATTCACGCTTTATTTCCCACAGTGTTGCCTGCGTTGTCAAATTCTGATGTACTTCCCCATCAAAAGAACAATCAATGTTAAATATATTTTCCCAACTTTTTCGTTTTTCCTCCTCGGAATAAACAGCTGCTTCATCATAAGGAAATATAATATCACTATCATTTAAGACACAATGCCAGTAATCAAAATCAGAAAGTAATAGACAATTCTCCGGTACATCCATTGTTAGTAAAACAATCGGCGTCCCCTTTTCTCCCCAGCCACGGCCATGAACCCTCATATCCGGTCTTTTCCTTTTGCCTTCCCATTGATACCATGCCCATACCGGAAATATAACACCTTCTGGTGCATGACCTATGCGTTTTTCCATTTGATTCGACATCCATAAATATGGCTTCTCAAAAAATTCATCGAAAATATAATCCTTATCCGCTCGTAACACTCCGGTTTTCTCCATTTTTTCATACGCAAATTCATGCTGGATTGTCCATAGCGTCATATTCTCCCCCGCCCCCAAATTCCGATTTATCGTTCTGTTGCTGAGACCATTATACCATATCTTTAATATTTTTATTCCTAAGTTTCCTTCCAACCGCTGACCACATGGAACTGACGGGCCTCGTCCTACTTATCCTGCGGGCCTTTGAAAACCAGGAAAAGCCCCACGCAGCCAAGGACTAACCCCACAAGCGAAAAGGGAAAGTCGCTGAAGCTGTGAAGGATAATGGAGTTCATCCCCTCCTCCGCACAGCAGAGCAAAATCCCAAAAAGAATCAGCGCCATACCCTTTATTTGTTTTTGCATCAAAATTACCTCCCCGATTCATCTTTTTCCGAACGGTACCTTAACAGCCACTTCACAAAGGCCGCAATCCAAATGAGAGCAACGAGAATATTCAGGCTAAAAATGCCAACGTAGTAATCATATTCCCTGCACACAACACTGACGACGACCCGAACCGTCCAAATGACCGCACACAAGCCGTAAAGCACTACGTTAAGCAGCTTTGACTTTTTCATATTCCCCATCTCCCATTTCTTGTTCCATTGCTGGGGCCATTGTATCATGCTTTTCGTTATTTGTCTATCTAGCTTTTCCCTGTAATTTGGAAAAAATAACCCGCTCTCTATTGAAGCCTCCTGGGCCGCTTTCTAAAAATATTCAAAAAATTTTCTGAAAAAAAGAGGGAAACGGGAGGGGGACGGCGTATATACTAAATAGAAGCGAAAGGAGGCGACGCCTATGCCCAGCATCCGACAGACGCGGGAGCAGCTGGAGACGCTTATTATCGGGCCATACGGAACCCTTTCCGCCAAGAGCCGGGGCCGCCCCGCAGCGGAGCCGGAGGACGAGGTGCGAACCTGCTTTCAGCGGGACGTTGACCGGGTCACTCACTCCAAAGCCTTCCGCCGCCTGCGCCACAAGACCCAGGTGTTTTTGCAGCCGGAGGGCGACCACTACCGCACCCGCCTGACGCATACCCTGGAGGTGTCCCGCATCGCCCGCACCATCGCACGGGCCATCGGCTTAAACGAGGATTTATGCGAGGCCATTTCCCTGGGTCACGACCTGGGGCACACCCCCTTCGGCCACGCGGGAGAGCGGGCATTGCGGGAGCTGACCGGGGCCTTCAACCACTACGAACAAAGCCTGCGGGTGGTGGACAAGCTGGAAAAGGATGGCCGGGGCCTGAACCTGTGCCACGAGACCCGCATTGGGATTTTAAACCACACCACCGGCCTGCCAAAGGACACATTGGAGGCGGATGTGGTGCGGCTGGCCGACCATATCGCCTATTTTAATCACGACCTGGACGACGCGGAGCGGGCCGGGATCGTGACGGCGGAGGACGTCCCCGCCCTGGTGCGGGAGCGCATCGGCACCCGCAACTCCCAGCGCATCAACGCCATGGTGACGGACGCTATTGAAAACAGCGCCCAGGGAACCATCGGCCTGTCCCCGGATATGCAGCGGGCCTACGACGTGTTTAACGAGTTTATGTATAACGCCGTATACCGCAACCCCACCGCCAAGGGCGAGGAGTCCAAGGTGCAGGGTATTTTAGGCCCCACCCTGGAATACTACATAAAAAATGTGGACAGGCTTCCCCCGGAATACCAGGCCATTGCGGAATCAGAAGGGGCGCAGACCGCCGCCACGGACTATGTCTCCGGAATGACCGACAGCTTTGCCATCGCCACCTTCGAGGATCTGTTTATCCCCGCAAGCTGGAGCGTAAAATAGGTCATCCGCGATGGCATCACGGGCGGAGTCTGCGTGAGGATTTTTGACTACTTGAGAGGGGAGGGAATCCACGTGCCTTTGTTTTCGGAGGAATTTTTGGAGGAGCTGAGCCAGCGGAACGATATTGTGGACGTGGTATCCGGGTATGTGAATCTCACCCGGCGCAGCGGGGCGAACCAGTTTGGGCTTTGTCCCTTCCATGGGGAGAAGACCCCCTCCTTTGCCGTGAACAGCGAGCGGCAGATATATCACTGCTTCGGCTGCGGGAAGGGCGGCAGCGTCATCAACTTCATCATGGAGATTGAAAACCTCTCCTTCCCTGACGCCGTGCGGTTTTTGGCCAAACGGGCAGGCATGGAGGTGCCGGAGTCCGGCCATGACGAGAATCGGGGACGCCGCACGCGAATGCTGGAGCTGAACCGGGACGCCGCGCGTTTTTTCTATGAGCAGCTTATCGCCCCCTCCGGCCAGGCGGGACAGGCATATGTGGCCCAGCGGGGCATAACCTCCATGGTGAAGCCCTTTGGCCTGGGCTTTGCGCCGGACGCCTGGGAGAGTCTCACCAGCGCCATGACCGCCAAGGGCTACACCCGGCAGGAGCTGGTGGACGCGGGCCTCGCCCGGGTCGGCAAAAGCGGGGGACTGTACGACTA
>JAJQHT010000114.1:1677-3286 GCA_021199595.1 Oscillospiraceae bacterium | reverse complement strand
CTGCTCATGCCTGACCAGCCCGCCCGCACCAAGCCGTGCGTGCCGCAGAAAATATGCCCCCGCTGCTTCAACGAGCAGAGAATTTTGCGGGACGACACAGTGCTTCAGCACTTTACCACCAGCTTCCGATTCTTCCCCTGGTTCCACACCCTTTGCGTCAAGCCCTGGCAGGTGGAGCAGGTGCATGAAAAGCTGAAGCTGCACGAATATGACGACCTGTTACAGGAATTTACCCAGCTAAAACCACAGCTTTTTTAAGGAGAAAGGACACTCAACATGACTCAGGAAAAACCCATTATCCCTATCTTTTTCACCATCGACAACGGCTACGCCCCCTGCCTGGGGGTGGCGCTGGCTTCTATGAAGGCCAACGCCTCCCGCGATTATCAATACCATGTGCATATTCTCCACCAGGAGCTGACAGAGGAAAACATGGAAAAGCTGTCCTCCATCGGCGAGGACTGGTTCCAGATTCTGTTTGAGGAGATGAAGGAGGGGCTGGAGAGCATCACCGACCGCAAGGAGAACCGCCTGCGGTGCGACTACTTCACCATGACCATCTACTTCCGCCTGTTCATACCTGAGATGTTCCCGGAATATGATAAGGGCATCTACATCGACAGCGACATTGTGGTGCCGGGGGACATCTCCCGCCTGTATAACATCGAGCTGGGGGATAATCTGGTGGGGGCCTGCCCGGATCATTCCGTGTCGGAGATCCCGGAGTTTGCCCATTATATCGAGGAATCCACCGGCGTGAACCGTTATCAGTACATAAATTCCGGCATATTGCTGATGAATCTGGCGGAAATGCGGAAGTGCCGCATGACGGAGCATTTTCTCCATCTGCTGAACACCTATCACTTCGACAGCATCGCTCCCGACCAGGATTATCTCAACGCCATGTGCCTTGGGCGTATTCATTTCCTGGAGGAGGAATGGGACGCCATGCCCAACAAACAGAAGGAGCCTATGGCCAATCCCAGCCTGATACACTATAACCTATTCGACAAGCCCTGGTGCTATGACGATGTGCAGTATGAGGACTATTTCTGGCAGTACGCCAGGGAAAATGTCTACTATCAGGAGCTTTTGGAGATAAAGCGGAATTATTCTGACGAGCAGAAGGAATCCGATACACAATGCCTGGGGAATATGTTGGAAAACGCCATGCGGATTCCTAATAACCCTGTTACCTTTAAAAAGATACACGAAAGTGAAGGAACGATACGTTTATGATCTTTAGGGGAGAGAAGGATCAAGTCATTGAAAATATCCGCGCCGCTGCGGGCCGGGGCGAGTTTCACGCTAAGGTGGAGGTGGATGACCCAAACCTGACGGATGAGCAGAAATCCGCGCTGGTGCGGGAATTTTGGGAAAAGCGAAAACGGCCCCGGTACAGTATTTGCAATCGGATAGCGCGGGTCATAGAGAACACGGCGGCGAAGCTGGTGAACGGCTCCACCCAAATAGAGGGGCTGGAAAACCTGAAGGACATCACCGGCGGCGCGGTCATTACCAGCAACCACTTTAACCCGGTGGACAACACCGCCGTTTTCACCATGGTGAAGAAAACCGGGCGGAAGCGGCTTTTCATCATCCGCCAGGG
>JAJQHT010000114.1:0-1667 GCA_021199595.1 Oscillospiraceae bacterium | reverse complement strand
GAGAGCAACCTGGCCATGACCGGGCTTTTCGGCTTTCTGATGAATTACGCGGACACTGTCCCCATGACCACCGACCCGGACTATCTGGCGGGGACGTTTCTGAAAAAGCTGGCCGCTCTGCTGGCCGGGGGCAACTGGGTGCTGATATACCCGGAGCAGGAGATGTGGTTTAATTACCGCAAGCCCCGCCCGCCCAAGCGGGGGGCCTATTACTATGCTGCCAAGTGCGGCGTGCCGGTGGTGTCCTGCTTTGTGGAGATCATCGACCTGCCGGAGAAGGAAAAGAATCGGGACGATTTCCGCCAGGTACGGTATGTGGTTCATGTGCTGCCGCCGGTCTATCCCCAGGAGGGCCGGAACGTGCGGCAGAACAGCATCGCCATGATGGAAAAGGATTATGAGCAGAAACGGGCCGCCTATGAAAAAGTCTACGGAAAGCCCCTGACCTATGAGTTCGAGGACAGCGACATCGCCGGGTGGATTCCGGCGGCGGCCAGATAGAAAGAGGGAATTTCAGATTATGCAGCCGAGGGACGAGGATTTGAGGCTTGGGATAGACGTTGGTTCCACCACGGTAAAGCTGGCCGTGGCGGAGGGCGGGAGCGGGAAAATGCTCTATTCCTGCTATTACCGCCACAACGCCCGCCAGGCGGAGACGGTGGAGCAGCTTTTGGGCCTGCTGGAGGAGCAGTTTCCCGGCAGGCGCTTTCGGACGGCGGTGTGCGGCTCCGGCGGCAAGCCGGTGGCGGAGCGCCTTGGCGTCCATTACATACAGGAGGTGGTGGCAAACGCCGCCGCCGTAAGCACTTGGTATCCCCAGGCCCGCACCGCTATCGAGCTGGGCGGCCAGGATGCCAAGATTATTTTTTTCCACCTTGACGAAAAAACGGAGAAGCTGGTCGCCTCCGATATGCGCATGAACGGGAGCTGCGCCGGAGGCACCGGGGCCTTTATCGACGAGATCGCGAAGCTCTTGAACATCGAGACCACGGAGTTTGAATCTCTCGCAGCCAAGGGGACGACGGTTTTCGATATATCGGGCCGGTGCGGGGTCTTTGCCAAAACGGACATCCAGCCCCTGCTGATTCAGGGGGCCTCCCATGAGGACGTGGCCCTCTCGGTCTTTCACGCCATTGCGAGGCAGACCATCGGCGGCCTGGCCCAGGGCCTTGAGATCGCCCCGCCGGTGGTGTTCGAGGGCGGGCCGCTCACCTTTAACCCCACCCTGATCCGGGTCTTTGGGGAACGGCTCCAGCTTACGCCGGAGCAGGTCATCATCCCGGAGCACCCGGAAACCATCGTGGCCTTCGGCACCGCCATCGCCATTGACCGCATTTTCGCCCCCACAGATGATGAGTGCGCCATGCTGACCGCCGGGGAGCTGCGGGAGCGGCTGAAAAGCACGGCGGCCACGGCCTCTGTTGCCAGCCACACAGCGGAGCCGTTTTTTAAATCAGCCCAGGAGCGGGACGCCTTTATGGCCCGCCATGACCGGGAGCTGCTGCCGGTGCAGGAGCCAACCGGCCAGGGGCCGTTACAGGTGTACCTTGGCATCGACTCCGGCAGCACTACCTCCAAGCTGGTGCTGCTGGACGAGGACGAGCGGGGCATTGACCGCTTTTACGCCAACAACAACGGGGAACCCCTGCGGGTGATAAAGGAGGGCC
>JAJQHT010000041.1 GCA_021199595.1 Oscillospiraceae bacterium | reverse complement strand
TACGGAGCCGATTTGTATGGGGGTGAATAGAATTTTGTAGTTGTCGTTCATGGATAACTCCTTTCAGCTTTTGCTGTGGTATATCAATAAAATATACATTTTATTTTATTTATCAGGTGGTGACAGGCTGACCGTAATGCGTTTCCAAAGCGGTCAGGATGGTTTGGATGGGGGCCGTATTTGTGTTTTCCTCCGGCCATATCAGGCATTGCATAGACGGCGAGGACTCCCCCTGCTCGTCAAATTCCACATAGAAGACGTCTGGGTACTGGGCCAGGTCGATGACATCCGGGACGATGGCCGCTCCGGCGCACAGCTGGGCGCATCGAATCGCGTCGGAGGGGGTGGGCATGAGCTTTATGTTCACATAGCCACCCAGGCGATAGTAGATGTTCTTGCTCAGATTGGCGCTGGCAGACATCCCGCTGGGCAGGGAAAAGAACACCTGCTCGTTGCGGAAATCCAGGGGGGACAGATCGGGCTTGTCCGCCAGGGGGTGATATTTGCTGATAGCCAGCACCATGCGGAACCGCTGGAAGGGCAGATAGCTCAGCCCGGAAAAGCTGCGAAGGTGCCGGTCTGAGGAGACCACCAGGCTGTACTGGTTCCGCAGCCCCTCGCTTAATCCGATATGGGAGTCGTGCTGCATGAGATACAGGAAGGAGTCGTCGCCGGAGAGATTTTGCTGCCGGAGGCATTCCAGAAACGGCTCCGGCAAGGTCTCGTCCCGCCCTACGCCGATATAGATCGGCTGCCGGTGGCTGGTAAGCTCGCTTTTTATGCCCTCCATGGTCTGAAGCATGGGCATCAGCACCCGGCTGATTCTGGTGCGGAAGATCTCCCCGTTCTCCGTTAGACTGACGCGGCGGGTGGTGCGCTCGAACAGCTTCGTGTCCAGCTCCTTTTCCAGCGCCGCGATATATTTTGTCAGGTTTGGCTGGGATATATATAAATTTCGTGCGGCCTGGCTGAAGCTGCCGCAGTAGGCCACCTCCATAAAGTAGCGCATTTGGTCAAGCGTCATGGCGAGCGCCTCCTTGCTGCCGTTTATTCCACAGGGGAATAAATGAGGCGGATTATTTATATTTCACAAATGCACGTTTCCGTTATACGATTGACATACAGTGGGAGGCCGGAATGGTTCCTCCTCTGAATTTTGCTATGACAGGAGTGAAAACCCTATGACTAACGAGGAGCTGTACGCAAAGCTGGAAGCCCTGGAGCAAAAGGTGGAAACGCTGGAAAACCAGGTTCGGTTCCAGTCCTACTATGTTGACATGGTAGAGATACAGCAGCTTATGGCCCGCTACATATACACCCTGGAAAAGGGGAGCATGGCGGATGTATGGGACGAGCTGTTTGTCCACGACGACGAGCGCGTCCGGCTGGAAATCATGGATTCCGGCGCTTATACCGGCATTGAACACGTCAAGCGGGCCTTTTACACCATGGGCGGACGGGTGGACGTAAACGGCGACCCGATAGACCCGAAGGAACGGGGCCGGGGCCAGATGTCCAACACCAACAGCGACCGGGCGGCTCTTTTGCTGATGCTGACCATCTCCACTCCCTGCGTGGTGGTTGACCCGGACGGGAAGCACGCCAGAGGCCATTGGCATCTGTTCGGGCCTCACACGAATCGTGTGTTTGACCCGGAGACCCGCACCAAGCGGGATACCGCCTTCTGGATTGCCGGGAAGTACGATAACGAGTTCGTGAAGGTGGACGGTCAGTGGAAGTTTTTGAAGCTGCGGCCTATCTGCTGGCTCCGCACGCCCTATGACAGAAGCTGGCTGGACTGCCCCGACTGTCGGCGGACGCCGACGCCCTACTGGCCGCCGGATGAACCGGCCCGCATTTCCTCCTTTAACCCGGATGAGGGGATGAACCCGGATAAATGGGCGCCTTACCTGACGGAGGCATACGACTACCATCAGGTGTAACCCTGGTTCGGGATACATTCAAGATAAGAAGCTGCTGCGGGGTGTGCCTTTGCAGCAGCTTCTCTTATTATGAAAGGAACATTGGAAGGAAGTTCAGGTTCGCTTACCCTCTCATCAGATTCGGCAGCCAGGTGGCAATGCTGGGGAATATGTAGATGAGGATCATCACAAGGATCAATGTTGCCAGATATGGCAGCATACCCTTGATAATGGTTTTTGTTGGAACCTCCGGCGCCTGGGAAGAGACCATGAACAGGTTGATGCCCACAGGCGGGGTCAGCGCGCCGATGGCCACGGTGAAGGCCACGATGATGCCGAACCAGACCAGGTCAAAGCCAAGCTGCGCCACCACTGGGGTCAGGATACTGGTGGTCAGGAGCATGACAGGCGGGCTATCCAGGAAGCAGCCCAGGAACATATACACCAGAATGATCATCCAGCAGATAACATGGGGGGAGAGGGTGGCGTTGGAGACCACAGTAGCCAGTGCCTTGGGCAGGCCGGACCAGGTCATAAAGACATTGAAGATCTCAATAGCCACGAACATAAAGAAGATGGAGCAGCCCCCGGCGCAGGTGTTCTTGAAGCAATTCATAAACTGCTTGAAGTTCATCCGGCGCATAACGGCCACGATGATCAGGGCGCAGATAATGCCGAATCCGGCGGCCTCGTTCACGGTGCAGATGCCGCCCCAGATGCCGCCCATCATAACGATGATCAGCACCAGGAAGGCCCATATGCCCTTCAGGCTCTTGACCTTTTCCTTGAAGGTGGATTTCGGGACCCGGGGCGCCTTTTCCGGGTGGATAAGCACCTGGATTATGGTGCAGGCCGAGAGGGCCACAATGACCAGCAGACCTGGTATCCATCCCGCCATGAACAGCTTTGCCACCGACGTGCCGGAGAGCATACCGTACATAATCAGGGGGATGCTGGGGGGAATGAGGATCGCCAGGGGGCCGCTGCCCGCGATGGAGCCAAGGCCCAGGCCGGGGTCGTATTTGTTTTCCTTCATTTCCGGCCAGGCGATCTTTGTGAACATCAGGGCGGTGATGGAGCCGGAGCCGCACACCGCGCCGAACAGACCAGAGGCCACGCTGGTGGTGATGGCAAGACCGCCGGGCGCATGACCGAACCATTTTCGGGCGCTGTTATACGCGTCGGTGGTCAATCCGCCGTCAAAGGCTATATTACCTAATAGCGTGAACAGCGGCATAACGATAAAGGTGTAGCTGGCGGCTTTTGTGACCGGCATTGTCAGCAGATAAGCCATGCCCTTGTCGAAGCCGACGATCATGATGATCCCGATCATCCCGGAAAGCGCGAAGGAAAAGGACAGGCTCATGCCCATAAACAGAAG
>JAJQHT010000292.1 GCA_021199595.1 Oscillospiraceae bacterium | reverse complement strand
CCAGTTTGACGACCCCATGCCCTACGGCCACGGGGAAAAGAGCGTCTATATCATCAACGGCTACGTCCGCCTGACACGGGAGGAAGCCTTCGCCATTCGCTATCACATGGGCTTCTCCGGCCCGGAGGACAACCGGGATGTGGGCAAGGTTTTTGACATGTACCCCCTGGCCTACGCCCTCCACGTGGCGGACAGTGAAGCCACTTACTTCCTGGAGGGGAAGGACTGAGCATGACCGCCCAGGACTACCAGAGGCTCTCCGCCCCCTTCCGCACCCCCGCCGGGGAGAAGGGGCTGAACGTGGCCAACTTTATTTTGACCCGGCTGTGTTACGTGGCCTATCCCCTGGCGCTCATCGTGCTGGCAGTACAAAAAGACCCCCGGCTGCTGCGGTGTGTGCTGGTCCCGGCGATTTCCTTCGCGCTGCTGTCGGTCTACCGGGATTTGCGCAACGCGCAGCGGCCCTATGAAGTGTTGGATATCCAGCCCCTCATCCACAAGGAGAAAAAGGGCAAGAGCTTCCCCAGCCGCCACGTTTTCTCGGTGTTTGTCATTGCCATGACCTTTCTGTGGCTGCGGCCCCTGGTGGGGGCGGCGTTTCTGGCGGTGGGTGTGGCGTTGGCCCTGTGCCGGGTCGTCGGCGGGGTCCACTGGCCCAGGGACGTGATCGCCGGGGCTGCGGTGGGAATCATTGCCGGTATCGTAGGGTTCTGGGTGGTTTGAGGAAGCCACTCCCCTGTCGTTTTCGCTATTTGTATCAATTATACCATTTTACCGGAGGAGGAACACGATGGAGCTGAAAGAAACCAAGGTGGAAAGCACCTATTATTACAAGGGAAAAATCATCAACATGAAGGTGGACGACGTTCGTCTGCCTGACGGTCAGCTGGCCAAACGGGAAGAAGTAGAGCACCCCGGCGGCTGCGCCATCGCCGCCCTGACGCCGGAGAACGAGTTATTGCTGGTGCGGCAGTTCCGCTACGCCTATCAGGAGGAGATCTTGGAGATCCCCGCCGGAAAGCTAGAGAAGGGGGAGGACCCCTTCGTGGCCATGAAGCGGGAGCTGGAGGAGGAGACCGGCTGCGTCTCCAACACCTTTATCTACCTGGGGACCTGCTACCCCACCCCCGGTTACACCAACGAACTGCTGCGCATCTGGGCCTGCCGGGTGACGACCAACATTGGGCAGCACCTGGACGCGGATGAGTTCCTGGAGGTGGAGCGCATCCCCCTGGACAAGGCGGTGGAGATGGTGATGAATAACGAGCTGCCCGACGCCAAGACCCAAATCGGCCTCCTAAAGACCGCCAATCTGGTGCGAGAGGGCAAATTGTAATTCAATTCACTGGCCTTAAAAAAATTGAGTGTTCAATCCACAAACTGAGGTGTTGTTATGCAGCCTTCCTTTCTCTGTATCGGGTTCCAAAAGTGTGGCACTACCACCCTGTTCGATTTGCTGGAGCAGCACCGGGGCATTGTCCTTCCCCGGGACGTAAAAGAGCCCATGTACTACCGGGCACCGACGATTTTGCGTCCTGGCGGCAACCGCTACTATCAGTGGCGCTATTTCTCCCACATCCCGGCTGATGACAAGCGCATGGTGGGAGAGGTCAACGCTGGGCTGAGCTATTGCCACTGTGCCCAGCGGCTGAAGGAGAACTTCCCGCCGGAGACGAAACTGATTTTCATGATGCGCAACCCGGTGAACCGGGCGTGGTCCGCCTATAAGTTCTTCGTTGCGCTGGGATTCCTGCCTATGTCGGTGACGAGGGACGATCTTGAGCGGGGCCACGCCGTAGCCTTTGACTACTATGTGCGGCAGGTGCTGGGCGACCCCAAACAGCGGGATAAAATCATGAAGCGGCGGCTGAAATACCTGGTCTTTTCCCAGGGGAACTATGACACCTGCATCGGGGAATTTGACGATTATTTTCCCAACAGGAAGTACATTCTCTTTGAGGAGTTTATCAAGGACCAGAAGGGCGTCTGTGAGGACCTGTACGACTTTTTGGGCGTGGAGCCGGACGAGAGCATCCAGTACGGCATTAAGGCCAACGAGACCCACCGGGCCGCCGCAAGCCCGCTGCGGGCGCGAATGAGAAATGTCATCAAGGGCGGCGACTACTTCTTTGACGAATTCATTGGGATGCGGTGCTGGGCGCCGTCGGTCTACGGAGCCTATCATAAGCTCACCCGGCACCTGTACCACACCTGCACGGTGGAGACACGGACAAGTCCAAAATGCTGCCGGAGACCCGGAAGCTGCTGGAGGACTACTACCGGGAGGAAAAGGAGCGGCTGGAGAAGCGGATGCAGCGGGATTTGAGCGACATTTGGTTTTAAGGAGGGGCAGTTATGGCAGAGCAAAACAGGACAAAAATGTTGGGCGCGATTTGCGGCGACATGGCCGGTTCTATCTATGAATGGCACAACATCAAATACGTTCTCACTGAGGACCAGTTGATTCAGGGGCGTGCCCGGTTTACTGACGATTCCGTGATGACTCTGGCGGTGGCTGTGGGCCTGAAAAATGCCCTGCAAAAGTGCGGCAAACGCACCGGTTTCACTTCCGAGGACGAGATTATCATCCGGGAGGAAGTGCAGCGCTCCATGCAGCTTTACGGCCGTCGGTATCCTCATGCGGGCTATGGCGGCTCCTTCCGCGGTTGGCTGCTCGCTTCTGACCCGCAGCCCTACAACAGCTGGGGCAACGGCTCCGCCATGCGGGCCTCCTACGCGGGCTGGGTGGCCCAGACCCTGGAGGATGCGGAGCTGCTGGGGCGGCTCTCGGCGGAAGTAACCCACAACCACCCGGAGGGTATTAAAGGCGCGGTGGCAGTGTCCGGCGGCATTTTCACCCTGCTGCACAGCGAAGGCGAAGATGTGGCGGCGCGAAAAGAGGAACTGGCTCGCTATGAGGCTCAACGCTACGATTTAAATTTTACCCTGGACGAGATTCGGCCCGGCTACACCTTCGACGTGTCCTGCCAGGGGTCTGTCCCCCAGGCCATTCGTGCCTTTTTGGAGGGCAACAGCTACGCTGAGGTCATCGCCTTGGCAATCTCCATCGGCGGGGACAGCGACACCATCGCCGCCCATTGCCGGGAGCCTGGCGGAGGCGGTCTATCCCATCCCGGAACAGATTCGGGAGCGGGCGCTGGCGCGGCTGGACGACACATTCAAACAGGATTTGAAAAGCGCAGTTGATTTTTTGAAATGACGAATGACGGTAGAAATACCGCCTGAAACGAATGATATAGTCCCCTTAGAGTAGACACTCGAAAAAGCAAAAAATTCGAGGCTA
>JAJQHT010000012.1 GCA_021199595.1 Oscillospiraceae bacterium | reverse complement strand
ACGCGATACCCGCCGGCACAGCGGCGGCGGGTATCGCGTGGATTACCGCCCATTTTGCCGGAGTGATTTAGAGCGGCAGAACTGGGAGGAATAACGCTTTTCACTGTGGTTTTAACACTCTGGACTATTTATTTTGCCTGTATTTTAAAAATTTTGTTGCATTTGTCCCGCTACGATGGTAATATAATAGAATTATGGAGATTTTATCAGTTTTTGAGCAGATGCTCGTCCTGCTCATCCTTTTGATTGTGGGCGTGGTAGCAGCCAGGACAGGGATAGTAGATCAGGAGACGAACCGCCGTCTCACCCGTTTTGCCCTGGTGTCAGAGCGCCCAAATCATCAGCAGCGTTGTCGGCGAGGACTTGGACATCACTGCGGGACAGCTTGTTGGCGTGTTCGGCACGGCCTGTGTTATGTATGGCATTTTGGTCGCGCTGGGTTTTTTGACCCCAATTCTTTATCGCTTTAAAAAGGAAGACAGGGGCATATACAGCTTCATGACCATATTCGGAAACGTGGGCTTCATGGGCTTTCCCGTGGCGGAGACGCTTTTCGGCAGCAAGGGGCTGTTTTATGCGGCAATTTTAAATATGCCGTTTAACCTGCTGGCCTATACGCTGGGCATCAGCCTACTGCATCAGGGTCAGGGCAAGACGAAAATAAACTGGCGGCAGCTTGTGAACGCGCCGCTCGTCTCGGCGATTGTCGCCATCATCCTGCTTTTGACGAAGGTACATATTCCGACCCCTGTGGCGGATGCCATAGATATGCTCGGCGCTACGATCGTCCCTCTGGCCATGATTATTATTGGCGCATCCCTGGGAAGCCAGAAGCCGAGTGAAGTGTTTGGCGACTGGCGGGCCTATGCCTTTGCCCCCGTGCGGCTGATTGTCGCGCCGGTGCTTGTGTGGGCGGTGCTGCGCCTGTTTGTGACGGATACGATTCTTCTGGGGACAATGACGGTGCTGGCGGCCATGCCCGTGGCCTCCTTTGCCACCATGCTGTCCATCCAATACGGCGGCAATGAACGCATAGCATCCCGGACGGTTTTTGTGACCACGGTGCTTTCCGTGATTACGATACCAATCGTGTGCTGGCTATTGCCTATCGGGTGACGCGCTATGGAACATATCGACTTGTGCGATTATGCACAGATACGCGGCTTACTCGCGGAGGCGGATTTTCACTTTTCCAAGGCCAAGGGGCAGAATTTTCTCATTGCCTCCTGGGTGCCGGAACGTATCGCCGCGGAGAGCGGCATCGGCCCTGGCGACGGCGTTGTGGAGATAGGCCCGGGCGTGGGCTGCCTGACGGAACGGCTGGCGGAGCGGGCAGACCGCGTGCTTGCCTATGAGACAGATGAGGCGTTGAAGCCCGTGCTGGCCAGAACCCTGGCCGGACGGGAAAATATAGAAATTATATTTGAGGATGTGCTGCGCCGGGATTTGTCGGCGGATGCGGGGGAGAGGCTTTCCGGCCTGCGGCCCGTAGTATGCGCGAACCTGCCCTACAGCATTACCAGCCCTGTGCTGACCAAGCTATATCAGGCGCACTGCTTTAAAACCATCACAGTCATGGTGCAGAAGGAGATGGCCCTGCGGATGTGCTCTGGGCCGGGGGGGAAGGATTACAGTGCCTTTTCCCTTCTGACAGAATGGTATGGGGCAGGAGAGATATTATTTGAAGTGGGGCCGGAGTGCTTTGTGCCCCGCCCGAAGGTGACCAGCGCGGTCGTGCGCCTTGAAATGCGGGAGAAGCCGCCCCTGGATGTGAACGAAAAGACCCTGTTTACAATAATACGGGCTGCTTTCAACCAGCGGCGAAAGACGCTGGCAAACGCCCTGGACGGTGTGTGCGGCCGGGAAACGGCGGCCCGTGCTATCGCGGCCTGCGGTCTAGACGAACGGGTGCGGGGAGAGGCGCTGGATTTAGCGGCTTTTGCCGCCTTGACAACAGAAATCGGAAATTTATCAGATACATAAAGGAGAGGCTATGACACCACTTACCAGCAACAAACATATCCTTGATTGGATAGGGAGCTGCGCCAATTTGTGCCGCCCGGATCAGGTCGTCTGGATTGACGGCAGCGAGGAGCAGCTGGAGCAGCTTCGGGCGGAGGCGGTCTCCACAGGCGAGCTTATCCGCCTGAACGAGGAAAAGCTGCCTGGCTGCTATCTGCACCGCAGCGATCCCAGCGACGTGGCTCGCGTGGAGGGCAGAACCTTCATTTGCAGCCGCAAGAAGGAGGATGCCGGCCCTACCAACAACTGGATGGATCCGGACGAGATGAAGGCTAAGCTGCGCGGTATCTACGACGGCTGCATGGCCGGGCGCACGATGTATGTGACTCCTTATTCCATGGGCGTTATCGGCTCTCCCTTTGCAAAATACGGCATCGAGCTGACGGACAGCATCTATGTGGTGGTGTCCATGGCTATTATGACCCGCATGGGCAAGGAGGTTTACGACGCCATTGGCGACAGCGCCGACTATATCCGCGGCCTCCATGCTTCCGCTGAGCTTGACCCGGAAAAGCGCTATATCGTCCAGTTCCCGGAGGAGGACTACATCATGTCCGTCAACTCCGCTTACGGCGGCAACGCCCTGCTGGGGAAGAAATGCTTCGCGCTGCGCATCGCTTCCTGCCTTGGCAGGGAGGAGGGGTGGATGGCCGAGCATATGCTGATTCTGGGGATTGAGAACCCCCAGGGCGAGGTCAGCTATGTCTGTGGTGCGTTCCCGTCTGCCTGCGGCAAGACAAACCTTGCCATGCTTATTCCCCCGGCGTATTACCGGGAGAAGGGCTGGAAATGCTGGACGGTTGGCGATGACATCGCCTGGCTGCGTCCCGGCCCGGATGGACGTCTTTGGGCCGTGAACCCGGAAAACGGCTTCTTCGGCGTGGCGCCCGGCACCAGCGAGAAATCCAACCCCAACGCTATGGCCAGCACCCACAAAAATACCATCTTCACGAATGTGGCGCTGAAGGAGGATGGCACCGTCTGGTGGGAGGGCATGGACAAAAATCCGCCCCAAAACGCCCTGGACTGGCAGGGTCGGCCCTGGGATCCCGCCTCTGGTGCGCCTGCGGCCCATCCTAATTCCCGCTTCACCGCCCCCAGCACCAACTGCCCCTGCATCAGCCCTGAATTTGATAATCCCCAGGGCGTGCCCATTTCCGCCATCATTTTCGGAGGCCGCCGCGCCAAGACCGCGCCGCTGGTATGCCAGAGTAAAAACTGGGTTCATGGCGTGTTCACCGGCTCTGTCATGGCTTCGGAAAAGACTGCTGCGTCTGAGGGAACTGTGGGCGAGC
>JAJQHT010000120.1 GCA_021199595.1 Oscillospiraceae bacterium | reverse complement strand
AATCATTTTTGTTCCCTCCACACACGGGGAGCTTATCGGCACGCGGTCCTTTGGCATCAAATCCAGCCCCTACGTCTCGGAAATCATCCGCAGCGGCATCATGTCTATTGACAACGGCCAGTTCGAGGCCGGCCGCTCCCTGGGCTTCAACTATGTCCAGACCATGTGGAACATCATCCTGCCGCAGGCCATCAAAAACGTCCTCCCTGCCCTGGGCAACGAGTTCATCACGCTCCTGAAGGAGACCTCCGTGGCGGGCTACGTGGGGGTGCAGGATCTGACCAAGGGCGGCGACATCATCCGGGGCCGCACCTATTCCGCGTTCATGCCTCTGATCGCCGTGGCGCTGATATATCTCGTCATGGTCGTCATTCTGGAACGGCTGCTGGGCATATTTGAGAAAAAGCTCCGCAGCAGCGATCACTAAAACGGGAGGGCAGCGAACATGACAAACGAAGTTCTCATCAAGGCCCAGGGCCTGAAAAAATACTATAACGGCGGCGCCATCAAGGCCCTCGACGGGGTGGACATGGAAATACACCGAGGCGAGGTGGTGGTCATCATCGGCCCCTCCGGCAGCGGAAAATCTACCTTCCTGCGCAGCCTGAACCTTTTGGAGCTGCCCACAGAGGGCCAGATTCTGTTTGAGGGCACGGACATCACCGACCCCAAGGTGGACATCAACAAGCACCGGCAGAAGATGGGTATGGTGTTCCAGCACTTCAACCTCTTTCCCAACATGACCATCATGAAAAACCTGACCCTCGGCCCTATCAAGCTGATGAAGCGCTCCAGAGCGGAGGCGGAAGCCAAGGCCACGGAGCTGCTGGAGCGCGTGGGCCTGGCAGATCGGGCCGGGGCCTATCCCAGCCAGCTTTCCGGCGGCCAGAAGCAGCGGGTAGCCATCGTCCGCGCCCTGTGCATGGAGCCGGAGGTCATGCTCTTTGACGAGCCTACCAGCGCCCTTGACCCGGAAATGGTCGGCGAGGTGCTGGACGTCATGCGAAACCTCGCCGGGGAGGGCATGACCATGGCCGTCGTGACGCACGAAATGGGCTTTGCCAAGGAGGTGGGCGACCGCATCGTCTTTATGGAGGATGGCCGCATCCTGGAGGAGGCCGCCCCGCAGGATTTCTTCACCGCCCCAAAAAGCGACCGCGCCCAGGCGTTTTTGGCGAAGGTGCTTATCTGACCGGGCAGAAAAGACAAAAACACCGCTGACGCACATTGTCAGCGGTGTTTCTTTGCGTATCTCGATACAGCCTTAAAGCATAAACGTCCCCACGATATTGGCCTGGCTCAGGTGCAGGAAGCGGAACAGCTCATCAACCTCTGCGCTCCTGGACTTGCGGACGCCCTCCACGAGGAGGATGTCGCAGCCGCTGACCTGGAGCATGGCGTCCGGGTCACGCATGGGGTTTTCGGCGGCAAAGGCAGTCTGGCCGTCAGCCGGGAGGCACTGATTGAGCGCCTGGCATACCTCCTCCAGCCGCTGCTTTTCCAGCGTGCCGGTGACCATAAGCCGCCGGCCCTCTTTGCTCAAAACCTGGAGCTTCGCGGCAGTCAGGGCGTATTCCTTTTCCGGCTCCGGCTTCTCTATGCCGGAGAGCCTGTCCAGCAGGCGGTCGAGCTTATTGCGCTTTTTCTCCTGCTCCTCGGTGTAGGGATAATAGACCGAGCCAAGCAGCGGCAGGGCGTAGCGATCCGCCAGCACCTCCGGCCCCCGCAGGGTGCCGCCAAAAAACCAGCGGCAGAAATCCACCACGCACACCACCAGAAAGCCCAGCACGGCCCCCACGATGGCATAGACAATTACATCCTTCATGCTGAAGTTGGAGACAGTCTCCTCCATGCTGGCCCGAAGGGATTCAGGGGTGGACTGGAGCGAGGAGATCTCGCTGTTCTGCGAATTGATGGACTGGTTGGCGCTGGAAATCTGGCTCTGTACGGAGGCGATGGTGTCGTTCAGCTCCAGGATGGTGAGAATCATCTCCCCGTCCACATTCTCCACCGCCATCGCCAGCTCCAGGGTGGACTGATAATCCGCCAGCGTCTGCTCAAGTCCTTCCAGCTCCGCCTGCTTTGCGGTCAGGGAGGTCTGGTCGTTCGCAATGGTGGTCTCATTGCCCGCAATGGTGCTTTGGGCGGAGGCAAGCTCCTCCTCCGTCATGACAAGCTCCTCCCCGGCGGCCAGACCGGACACCAGCTTAAAGCCCCCCAGCAGGACAGCCCCGACCAGGACGGCAATCAGCAGCGGCCGCCAGCCCCGCAGGATATACAGGCAAAGCTCCTTGATGCTCAAGGTCTCTTCATACTGCTCTTCGTAGTCTTCCATAGCTTACCTCACTTTTTATTAAGAGATACCCGGACGGCTCCACATATCCTTTTCGATATTATACGAAATCATTATAATATTTTGTTATTATAAACGATTTCTCTCTCTTTTGCAACCGGCAGCTCATATATCGCCCACATCCTCCTGGCGCAGCACCTTGCCCACGGTGATGAGAAGGCACCGGCAGTCGAACAGAAAGCTGACCCTGGCCGCGTATTCTCCATCATAGCGGGCCTTTTCCGCCGGGGCGAGGGCACTGCGGCCATGAATCTGCGCCCAGCCGGTCAGGCCGGGCCGGACATCGTTGGCCCCGTATTGCTCGCGCAGCAGGATGACCTCCTCCTCCGCCAGAACCAGGGGGCGCGGCCCCACCAGAGACATTCTGCCCGTCCAGACATGGAAAAGCTGGGGCAGCTCGTCCAGGGACGTCCGGCGCAGAAAGCGGCCTATCCCCGTGACCTGCGGCCCCGCGGCGTTCTCCGTCATGGTGCGGAATTTTATCATGGTGAAGGGCCGCCTGTACCGGCCAAACCGCTTCTGCCGGAACAGCACAGGCAGGCCCGGCTCATCCGCCTTCACCGCCAGCGCGATGAGCAGCAGCAGCGGAGACAAAATCACGATGCCCGCCGAGGACAGCAGTATGTCCAGCAGCCGCTTTATATATTTTTCATAAAAAGAGGCCCTGCGGCCTTGGGTCGTATTTGTCATGACTTTATGAATATTTGGGCAGTATCAAAGGTACTGCCCAAATATAAAAGGCGTTAAAAAACGTTCAGATTATGCAGGGCGAGGGATTTTTTCGTCAGGCCGTGATGATTCGACGAAGGCGTACACCTGGGGTCCCCGCAAAGCCAGCTTTGCGGGGAGAGGAGGCACAAAGGGAGTGTGCGGATGCTCTTTTTGAAAAAAAGAGCGCAGCAAAGCGGACTTTGTGCCGACGACGTCGAGGAGAATCAGCGCGGCATGGCGGAAAAAGACCCGCCGCAGTTGGCGATACG
>JAJQHT010000122.1 GCA_021199595.1 Oscillospiraceae bacterium | reverse complement strand
GCCGGATTCTATCCCATCCGCCAGATCTCCATAGGCGGAGGCGGAGCCAATCTCGGAGACGAAGGCGTCATATTCCACGCCGCCCAGGGTCAGGGTAACGCTCTGTCCCTCCGCCAGCTTCTGGCAGTCCTCGTCAGAGAGGTATCCGGCATAGTAGCGGTAAAGGCCCTTCACCGGCACACGCAGGCCGGTGTATTCCTGATAAACCAGGTCTGCGGAGACGGCGCGCACGGCCAGCATATCCGCAAGCCCCTGGTTCATGGAAAACAGCGCAATCTGCTCGCCGTCGTCCGCCTCGCTGAGGTATACCACCTCGGCGTCCAGGCTGCCGCTGTAATACCGGCCAAAGGAGAGGCTCACTGTCTCTCCAAGCTCCAAATCTCCCGCGTCCTCCTCGATGATGGCCGCGTAGTACCAGTCATAGGAGACGACCAGTTTGCCAAAGGCTGTGCTGCTGACCGTCCGCTCGGCGGAGATAAGCACGCGCAGAGCGCCCGGCGTCAGGGTTTGGATATATTCCGGGCTGACGCCCTCATAGCCGTCCACCAGGGAGGAGAAAGTACCGGCCTGTCCCACGGTGATTTCCCGGGAATCCCCGGCGCTGGTCTGCTCCAGCTCGTAGTATTCCTTTTCCAGCTCGCTGAGGTATTCCTCCGTGGCGTCCTCGCTCTCCGTGTGGAATATCAGGCTCGCGAGGGCGCTCTCCTGGCTTTCCATATAGACGAGATCCCCGGTCTGCATGGTGTAGGACAGGTCGATAATGGCGTCGTAGATACTTTGATCCCCTGTCAGCGTGACATCCTCCACGCTGTCCAGTGCGGCGGATACCTCCTCTATCTCCTGGTTCAGCGCGTGAAGCTGGGTGGCCCGTTCAAGGGCGGCCTCCGAGCTGTAGGCCACGGCCACGGTCTGTCCCGCGCCGACCTTGTCTCCGTCGGAGACCGTGATGTCTATGTATGCCTCGCTGCTTTGCAGCACCAGCTCCTCCCGCACCACGAGGCCGCTCATGGAGATGGAATCGTTCATAGTGGCGGTGACCACCAGGGCCGTCTGCACCGCGTCCGTCGTCCGCTGGACGATGTATACGGTCAGGTAGGCGGCCATGGCGAGGAACATCACAAAGGATATAACTTTTAACAGGGCATCGGAACGTTTCAAATCAGCTGGTCTCCTCCGTCAGCGCCAGAGCACGGGCAGGCACCACCGTCGATATGGCGTGTTTATAAATCATCTGCTGCTTGCCGTCGGAGTCTACCATCACCACGAAGGAGTCAAACCCCCGTATGACGCCCCGGAGCTGGAATCCGTTCATAAGGAACACGGTCACAAGCATCCGCTCCCGGCGAGCCTGGTTCAAAAAACTGTCCTGAAGATTCTGTGATTTCTGCATCTCTGCCATCCCTTCCGGGGCGGTTCGGACAGAAATTTAAATAATATTGTATCATAGTCCGTCACCCCGTAAAATAGTTATTTTGCACAAATTCATTGTACAGGGTCTATTTTACGGCGACGCGGCCCAGATTTCCGTCGAAATTTGTCGGGCGCGTTGAATATTCGGCGTTTTTTCCCAACGTATCCAGTGAACCCCCTCCCGGCCCCGGAGCCAGGTGAGCTGGCGCTTGGCGTATTGGCGGGAACGGAGGCTTACGGTTTTCACAGCCTCCTCCAGAGTGGCCCGTCCCGCCACATAATCCACCGTCTCCTTGTAGCCGATGGCCTGCATGGCTGTGGCTCCCTCGTCCAGGCCCGCCTTCAGAAGTTTGCGCACCTCCTCCGCCAGGCCGTCCCGGAACATCTGGGCCGCGCGGTCGTCTATCCGGCGGTAGAGGTCGTCCCGCTGCGCGTAGTCCAGCGCCACGACCGCCGCCGTATACCGGGGCGGGGCCTCGCGGGAGAGCCTGTCATGCTCCGTGATGGTCTGGCCCGTCAGGGCGTATATCTCATAGGCCCGGACAAGACGCTTTTTGTCCCGGGGATACAGCAGCGCTGCCCGCTCCGGGTCAACGGCGGCCAGCTTTTTTTGGAACGCCTCGCCCCCCAGCCGGTCGTATTCTGCTTCCAGCTCGCGGCGCAGGGCCATATCCGCCGTGGCGGCGGCATAGTCCGTCCCCCGGAGAAGCCCGTCGATATAAAGCCCGGTGCCGCCCACCACGATGGGGAGCTTCCCCCTGGCCCTGATGTCCTCCACGCAGGCGGCGGCCATGTCGCTGTACCGCGCGGCGGAAAAGCGCTCCCACGGCTCCGCCACGTCCAGCATCCAGTGGGGAACACCCCGGCGCTCCGCCATGGATGGCTTTGCCGTGCCAATGTCCATGCCCCGGTATACCTGCATGGAGTCGGCGGACACGACCTCCCCGTCCAGGGCCAGAGCCAGATCCACCCCCAGGGCGGTCTTGCCAGTGGCGGTGGGGCCGGTTATCACCAGCAGGTCAGGCATGGCCCATAAGCTCCTCGTATTTCACGATGTATTCCGAGAGAGCCTTCACCTGGCGGAACCGCTCCTCCTCCTGCTCGGCCAGGGCGTTGTATTCCTCTTTTACAAAGTCCTCCTCCGCGTCCACAGCCACCCGTTTGTAGTCAAACATCTCGTGGTAGGAAATCTCCGCGTATTCCGCCACCACTTCCTTCAGAAGGGTCAGCTGCTCGTCGTTAAACTCTATTTTCATGGGCGATAGTCTCCTTTTTCCCGTTATTATACAATCCTTGAAAACTGCTTGTCCAGCTCCCGTCTTGTCAGGGTCATGGCCACAGGACGGCCATGGGGGCAGTATTTTATCTGGCCGGAGGCTACCTTATCCGCCAGCACCTGCAGCTCCATGGGGTCTGTGTCCCAGCCGGCCTTGATGGCCGCCTTGCAGGCGATGGTCTGCAATATCCCGTCCCGGGCCAGATCCCGGCTGCCGGTTTGCAGCTTTTCACATATCTCCTCCAGCGCGGGCACGGCCTGGGCCGGGTCGAGCGCCTCCGGCACGGCGCGCACAATCATGTCCTCCTCCCCGTAAGGCTCAAGGTCGAAGCCAAGCTCCCGAAGAAGGCCGGCGTTTTCCTCCAGCGTCTCCCGTTCCTCCCGGGCGGGCCGCCAGGTCTGCGGCTCCAGCAGGCCCTGGGACAGTATCTCCCGGCCCCGTGCCTTCAGCGCGTCGAACACCAGCCGCTCATGGGCGGCGTGCTTGTCGATGAGAAGCACCCGTTCCCCCTGCTCCGCGATGATATAGGTGCGCAGCACCTCTCCCACCACGCGTGCCGGCGCCGCCCGGACCCAGGGGGGGCCGGCGCGCGGGGGGGGGGGGGGGGGGGATTCACAGCACCGCGCCCCCGCGCCCGCGGCGGAGGGCGG
>JAJQHT010000076.1 GCA_021199595.1 Oscillospiraceae bacterium | reverse complement strand
TATCTGAAAAATACCCGCGTATACGAGCATGGTTCCTTCTCCCGGGGCGACGCGTTGATCCGGGACGGAAAGCTGTTTTTCCCCGCCCCCGCCCCCGCGGGCGTGACCGAGGTCGATGGCCGTTTTATTTGCATATTGCCCGGCTTGGCAGATGTTCACGTACATCTGCGGGAGCCGGGTTTTTCCTATAAGGAGACCATACGCACCGGCACCATGGCAGCGGCGAGGGGCGGCTATACAGCTGTATGCCCCATGCCGAACCTGAACCCTGTGCCGGACAGCCTGGAAACACTGGAGCAGGAGCTGGCTATCATCCGGCGGGACGCGGTCATCCCCACCGTCCCCTACGGGGCCATCACCAAGGGGGAGGCGGGACAGGAGCTGGCGGACATGGAGGCCATGGCCCCCTATGTGGCCGCCTTCTCGGACGACGGCAAGGGCGTGCAAAGCCCGGCCATGATGGAGCGGGCCATGGAGAAGGCCAAGACCCTGGGGAAGATCATCGCCGCCCACTGCGAGGACAATTCCCTTCTAAACGGCGGCTATATCCACGACGGGGCCTACGCCGCCGCCCACGGCCACCGGGGGATATGCTCCGAGAGCGAATACGGCCCCATCCGGCGGGACGCGGCCCTCGCCGAAAAGACCAGCTGCGCGTATCACGTCTGCCACGTCTCCACAAAGGAGAGCGTGGAGATTATCCGCCATGCCAAGAGCCGGGGCGTGAACATCACCTGCGAGACGGCCCCGCACTATCTGCTGCTGGATGATTCCATGCTCCAGGAGGATGGGCGGTTCAAGATGAATCCCCCGCTCCGCAGCGTGGAGGACAGGCAGGCGCTGCTTGCGGGGCTGCTGGACGGCACCATCGACATGATCGCCACCGACCACGCCCCCCACAGCCGGGAGGAAAAGAGCCGGGGCCTCAAGGACAGCCCCATGGGCGTGGTGGGGCTGGAATGCGCCTTTCCCGTCCTCTACACCGGCCTCGTGGAGACGGGCATTTTACCCCTGGAAAAGCTTGTGGCGCTGATGAGCGACGCGCCGCGGGCCAGGTTCGGCCTTGCAGGCGACCCAGGCTTCGCCCTGTTCGACCTGGCCCACACCTGGCAGATAGACCCGGAGGAATTTGCCTCCCTGGGCCGGGCCACGCCGTTTGAGGGCGTCCCCGTCCGGGGCCGGTGCCTCATGACGGTCTGCCAGGGCCGGGAGGTCTATATAGACCCCATGCTCGCGAAGGAGGCCGGACAGTGAAGCAGGGAATTTTTACCATCGAGGAAAACCACCCCCTGACCGGGGACGTATATGAGATGACCCTTTTGGGGGACTGCACGGCCTTCACCGGGCCGGGGCAGTTTCTAAACCTCCGGCTGGAGGGGAAATTTCTCCGGCGGCCCATCTCCGTGTGCTGCTATGAGGCGGAACGGGTCACGATACTATATAAAATCCTCGGCAGCGGCACCGCCGGAATGACCGCCCTCCAGCCCGGAGACAGGCTGGACGTTCTCACCGGCCTCGGAAACGGCTTCGACACCGCCAAAAGCGGCCCGGCCCCGCTGCTCGTGGCGGGGGGCGTGGGCCTGCCGCCGATATACGGCCTGTGCTGCGCCCTGCTCGCGGAGGGCAAGCGCCCCACGGTGATTTTGGGCTTCAACCGGGCGGCAGATGTTTTCTATCTCGACAAATTTGAGGCGCTGGGACTTGCCCCTGTCCTCTGCACCGCCGACGGCAGCGCGGGGCAAAGGGGCCTCGTGACGGACGCTATGGCCGGCCTGGACGGCTGCACCTATCTTTACGCCTGCGGCCCCACGGCCATGCTGCGCGGCATCGACGCGCTGGCCCGCACCGGCGGGCAATACAGCCTGGAGGCCCGGATGGGCTGCGGCTTCGGGGCCTGCATGGGCTGCACCATCGAGACGCGCTCCGGCCCGAAGCGCGTATGCCGGGAGGGGCCGGTCTTTGACAGGGAGGAGCTTCTATGGTAAACACAGCCGTCAATCTATGCGGCGTAGGACTGGATAACCCGGTTCTTGCCGCCAGCGGAACGTTTGGCTACGGGTACGAGTTCGCGGAGCTGTATGACATTAACTGCCTCGGCTCCTTCAGCTTCAAGGGTACCACCAGCCAGGCCCGGACGGGCAATCCCCAGCCCCGCATCGCGGAATGCGCCCAGGGAATGCTGAACGCCGTCGGCCTGCAAAACCCCGGCGTGGAGGCCGTCATAAACCAGGAGCTGCCAAGGCTTGCCGAGGTGTTTCACAAGCCTGTGATGGCAAACGTCAGCGGCTTTTCCATCGACGAATACGCCGAGACCTGCCGCCTGCTGGACGCGCAGCCCCAGGTGGGCTGGCTGGAGGTGAACATCAGCTGTCCCAACGTCCACGGGGGCGGCATGAGCTTCGGGGCCGACCCCGCCCTGGCCGCCCAGGTGGTCAAGGCCGTGAAGGCCGTGACCACAAAGCCGGTCATCATGAAGCTCTCCCCCAACGTGACGGACATCGCCGCCATCGCGAAAGCCTGCGAGGACGCGGGTGCAGACGGCGTGAGCCTTATTAACACCCTGCTGGGTATGCGGATAGACCTGAAAGCCCGAAAGCCCCTGCTCGCAAACACCACCGGCGGCCTCTCCGGCCCGGCGGTATTCCCCGTGGCCCTGCGGATGGTATACGCCGTCTATGAGGCGGTCAGCATCCCTATCGTGGGCGTCGGCGGCATATCGTCCGCCGAGGACGTGCTGGAAATGCTGCTGGCCGGGGCCACGGCGGTGGAGATCGGAGCCGCGAATCTCACAACCCCCTACGCCTGCCGGGACATCATCGCCGCCCTGCCGGAGGCGATGGAAAAATATGGAATACAAAATCTTGTGGATATAATAGGAGGCGCGCACTGATATGGCAAAGGATGTTATCATCGCCTGCGATTTCCCCTCCGGGGAGGAGACGCTGGCCTTTCTGGACAAGTTCCAGGGCCGGACCAGGCCCTATGTAAAGATCGGCATGGAGCTTTTCTATGCCCAGGGGCCGGACATTGTGAAACAGCTCAAGGACAGGGGCCACCCGGTCTTTCTGGACTTAAAGCTCCACGACATCCCGAATACCGTGGGCCGTGCCATGCGCGTGCTGTCCCATCTGGGGGCGGATATGGTGAACCTCCACGCGGCGGGCGGCTCCGCCATGATGGAGGCGGCCATCGAGGGGCTTTCCAGCGGCAGCGGCCAGCGGCCTCTGCTGATTGCCGTAACGCAGCTGACCTCTACGAGCCAGGAGCGGCTGGAGCAGGAGCTTCGCATCCCCCGCCCCCGGGAGGAGGTCGGGGCCTCCTATGCCCGCCCCGCCCAAGCAGCGGGGG
>JAJQHT010000031.1 GCA_021199595.1 Oscillospiraceae bacterium | reverse complement strand
AACCCCAGCGCCACGGTGTCATGCCCCAGGGTTTGCAGCACATTGGAGACGTTGACGCCTTTGCCGCCAAACTGGTACTCCTCTGAGACGCTGCGGTTGAGGCAGCCTGGCCGCAGAGCGCCCTCCAGCTGAACCACATAGTCAATGGCAGGGTTAAAAGTCACCGTGTAAATCATGTTCATGCAGCCTCCTTAATGCCATTATCATAGCATGGGAGAAGCGCTCTGACAAATTGTTTTTTGCGGACCGGAACCGGCTCCTATACACGATGACAGCTGCTGAGCGAACAAAGATCAGAAATGCGGAGGCGATTGGCTTTTTGCATAACAAAACCCATACCGGCTTTTTAATATTCTTTCATTTTTCCAGTTGAAATCCCGAAAGGATATGGTATAATACAACTGTTCATATGCAAATATACGCAACCGTACATTGAAATGAAACGGGTAAATGTGTCTGGGAACAGAAATGACTCAAAGAACGAGACAAAGGAGTCTGAGGATATGGCCGAGGAACAGAAGATTGCAGCAGAGGACGACGAGATTGTCATTGACGTAGCAAAGCTTTTCAAGGCGCTGTGGCAGCGGGCGTGGATCATTGTGCTGGTGGCATTGTTGGGGTGCTCGCTGGCTTATTTGGGGACGAAAACGTTCGTCCAACCCACCTACCGGGCGACCTTTACCGCCTATGTCAACAACAAGTCCAGCGACGAGGGGACGACGACTGTGTCCAACGCCGACCTGACTGCGGCGCAGTCGCTGGTCTATACATATACCCATATTCTGACTAGCCGCACCATGCTGCTGGCGGCGGCAGAGGAAATGGGGGCGGATTATACTTATGAGGATATGTGTCAGTGGGTCACAACAGATGTGGTGGACGACACGGAGATCATCGAGGTCCGGGTGACGATGGAATCGCCGGAGGAGGCCCTGGCGCTGGCGGAGGCCATCGCAGCGATGATGCCGATTTACGTGACGGAGATCGTGGAGGGCAGCTCGGTGCAGATCATTGATATGCCGGTTCTGCCTGAGGAGATCTACGCGCCCAGTTACATCAAAAACGCCTTGATCGGCGGCGTGCTCTGCGCAATCCTGGCGGCAGTCGTGATCATCCTGCTGGAACTGCTGGACGACACGGTGAAGGAAGAGGAAACGCTGGAGCAGCGGTTTGGCGTCACGGTGATCGGCGTCATCCCCGACCTGGCCTCTGCGGACAAGTATGCTTCCCATTACGGGTACGGGAGCTATGGGCATCAAGCAGAGACGAAGTCGAACGTCGACGGGAAGCTGGTGAAAAACAAATGAACATTCGGACGAACAAAAAGAAGCGTCAGGTCAGCGGCGCGGATGATTATCTGCTGACGGAAAGCAGCCCGTTCTCTGTGCAGGAGGCATATAAGGCGCTGCGCACCAACGTCCTTTTCTCCCTGCCAGGCGGAAAGGCCAAGTGCATCGGCGTGACTAGCTCCATGCAGAGTGAAGGCAAGAGCATGAACACCGTCAACCTGGCGCTCTCCTTCGGTCAGATCGGGAAGCGTGTCCTGCTGGTGGACTGCGATATGCGTCTGCCCACAGTGGCCACCAAGCTGGGGCTGGTGGGCCAGCCTGGACTGAGCGATGTGCTGGTGGGCAACAGTGCCCTGGAGGAAGCGGTCCAGGACAGTGAACAGTTTGGAATCAGTGTCCTGCCTGCCGGGACTATTCCGCCGGACCCCACCCGGCTGTTGGAATCGGAGCAGATGCAGGAGTTGCTGTCACGCCTCCGCGAGGAATACGATTACGTTCTGATCGACCTGCCGCCCATCACGACTGTGGCGGATGCGTCCATTTTGGCGAAATATCTGGACGGGTTCCTGCTGGTGGTCAAGCACGGGCAGTCCCAGTACCGGGCGATCCGTTCCATGATGACCCAGCTCCAGCTGGCAAACGCAAACGTGCTTGGGTTCATCTACGCCAATGCATCCATTGGCGGAAGCAAATATTACAAGAGTTATTACAGCTATGGCAGCTATGGAAAATAAAGGCGGATATTACGACCTGCACAGCCATGTCCTGCCCAAAATGGACGACGGGAGCCGCAGCCCGGACGAATCTATCCAAATGCTGCGGCTGAGTGGGGAGCAGGGCGCCGCCGGGATGATGGCGACCTCCCATTATTATCCGCGGGAGCCGGTGGAACAGTTTTTGAGCCGCCGCCAGCACTCCTATGAGATGCTGTGCGAGGCGCTGAGCCAGGTGCAGGACCCTCTTCCAGAGGTGTGCCTGGGCGCGGAGGTGGCTTATCACTCCGGCCTGATTTATGAGGAGCGGCTGGCATCGCTTTGTCTGGGAAACTCCCGCTATCTGCTGCTGGAGTTGCCATTTTCCCGGTGGGAACCCAGCGTACTGCGGGATGTGTAGGCCCTGCGGCGGGTGCAGGGGATCGTGCCGATCATCGCCCACGTGGAACGATATTGGAAAATCCAGGATAATAAAACCATGTCCAAGCTGTTGGAGATGGATGTCCTGATTCAGATGAATGGAGAAGCCTATTTGGACCCGCACAGCCGAAGACTGGCCAAAAAGCTGCTGAAAGGCGGCGTGATCCAGGTGATGGGTTCCGACTGCCACAATATGGACCGCCGCCCGCCGAACCTTGGCCCGGCGCTGCAGGAGCTGCAGAAGGGAAAACTTGCGGAGCAGCGGGAGGACATCCTCTGGCAGAATGAGAAGATTTTTATGGCGGCGCGAGGATAGAGAGGCAAGAGGATGAAAGTATATGGAAAAGTGGCGCTGTGTCTGCTGGCGGTGGCGCTGACCGGTTACCTGTTTTTGGTCGATTATCCGAGACTGATGACCAATCTGAACGGCGGCGGGACAGCAGAAACGGCAGAAACGGCAGAAACGGTGGACAGCCAGGAGGCGGGCAGCCAAGAGGCAGACGAAAGCGCGTCGCAGAGCGAACCGCAGGAAGAAGCGTCGGCTTACATCGATGCCGTCGCCCAGGAGACTGCGCTGGAGGAGGAGCTGGAGCAGCTCTATCAGCAGCGCGCCGCGACCAGCGTGGCGCTGTGCTTCGAGCAAATCGGGGAAGTGGTCTACGACGACATTTATCCGGTGTTGTCAGAACAGGGCGAGCCGGGTACGGTGGTGTTCACCAACGGTTTGCTGACCGGCGACAACTACCAGGTGATGACGGATGAGTTCCACACCATGATGGACCACGGCTGGAGTTATGCCATCGGCGGAGACGGTACAGACGCGGAAAATGCGGCGGCCTGGCAGACCAGTCTGGAAACGTACATGGCGAACATCCTCAAGCGCACTGATATAGTCCCCTTAGAGTAGACACTCGAAAAAGCAAAAAATTCGAGGC
>JAJQHT010000178.1 GCA_021199595.1 Oscillospiraceae bacterium | reverse complement strand
CCTGTATTTTGACGACCTGGGCGACACCGCCCTGCTGCAAAATTACGCAGGCGTCTCCCAGCGGGAGAAATTCCGCATCCGCATTTACAACGACGACCCCGCCTCCCTCCATCTGGAAAAGAAGGTCAAAAACGGCGGTCTGGGAACCAAGTTCATGTGTCCCATGACCCCGGAGCAGCTTGACCGGCTGCTGGACGACGACCTCTCCTGGATGATGGCCACAGGCCAGCCCCTGATGCAGGAACTTTACGTGCGCATGAAAAACGACCTCCTTCGGCCAAAAACCATCGTCGCCTACCGGCGGGAGCCGTTCATCTATGCCCCCGGCAATGTCCGCGTCACCTTTGACTTTGACATCCGCAGCGGCATATGCGCCCGCTCCCTGCTGGACAAAAGCACGCCCCTGGTTCCCGCCGCACCCGGCCAGGTCGTCATGGAGGTAAAATACGACGCCTTCCTGCCTGACATTATCCGCATGATTTTGCAGGAGGGTACCCCCCGCGTGCGGGCCTTCTCCAAATACGCCGCCTGTCGGCAGTATGATTTCTGAGCGTTCATTATTATACCCAATATACTATATCAAAGAAGAATTAAGGAGACAAAATCAATGACCTTTAACGACATTTTCAAGTCCAGCTTCCTGGAGAGTACCACAGAGTTCTCTCTTCTGGATGTCCTGCTGGCTATGGCTTTTGCCTGCGTGCTGGGCGCGTTCATCTATTTCGTGTATAAAAAAACCTTCCAGGGTGTGATGTATTCCTCCGGCTTCGGCATCACCCTTGTGGGCCTGACCATGGTGACGACCCTGGTTATCCTGGCCGTGACCTCCAACGTGGTACTGTCCCTGGGCATGGTGGGCGCGTTGTCCATCGTCCGTTTCCGGGCCGCCATCAAAGAGCCGTTTGAGATAGTGTTCCTGTTCTGGGCGCTGGCTGTCGGCATCGTCATCGGCGCGGGAATGTTCCTGCTGGCCGTGGTAGGCAGTCTTATCATCGGCGTCATTCTCGTGGTGTTCGCGCGGCGGAAAATCGGGGAGCATCCCTACATTATCGTTCACTCCTGCGCCGACGGCGAAGCCGAGACCAAGGCGCTGGAGACTCTTGGCAATGCCGTAGGCAAATATGTGGTGAAGGCCAAAACCGTCACCGCCGCCGGCATTGAAATCTCCGCCGAGGTCACCCTCAAGGGCGACGACACCGCTTTCGTCACCGCCCTCTGCGCCCTGGACGGCGTTGCCAGTGCGTCGCTGGTGACTTATAACGGTCAGTTCGCGGACTGAGAACGTCTGTAACCATCAATTCTAATAGTAATAGCGGCTGGCAGCCAAAAGCTGCTCAGCCGCTAAATTTTTACCACATTGTTTTCCCGAATTTCATAGATAGCCCGCTTCACCTCCTCCGAGGCATTTTCCCCGCAGAGGCAGACTATCTCCGCGTGGGCTTCGGGAAAGGGAACGTCCCAATAGCGGAAAACGGGAGAATCACAGCCCTCGATGACCCTGGTCAGTAGCGCAAAACCCTGGCCCAGCTCCAAGCGAATCATTAAACTCTCAATATCCGGGCAGAGGATGCACCGGCGAAACGGAATCCGGCGGCTCCATGAATCTATCCTCTCCAGCGTCGTATCGTCAGGCAGGAGCAGATGGGTATACTGGGCCATATCCTCCAGCTCGATTGTCTTCTGCCTCGCCAAGGGATGCCGCTGGGAATATATCACCTGAAACTGCTTTCTTTGCAAAACCGTAGCCTGGGTGCCGGGCCAGAGCTGCCAGTCGTTAGAGGTGGTGATGCACATATCCAGCTTTTTATTCATCAGCCCGTTGCGCAGCGCCACGAAATCCATGAGCTGCACATCCACCTCCAAGTCTGGGTACCGGTTCATCAGAAACTCTGTCACCGGCAGGATAATGTCTCGACGGGACAGGGCGGACTGAAACCCAATGCGCAGCAGGTTTTTCCCGGACTGCTCCATTTCCCTGGCCCGGTGGATGCTGTCGTCAATCTGCCGGTTGATTTGCGCAAAATCGTCCCGGAGAACAGTCCCTGCCGGGGTCAGCGTCACCTGCCGGGTGGTTCTGTAAAACAACTTAATGCCCAGCTCCCGCTCCAGCGACGCTATCTGCTTGGTCACAGCCTGCTGACTCATATACAAATGCTGGGCCGCGGTTGTAAAGCTCAAATAGTTCGCGACCTCCAAAAAACACTGAATCTGTTTATACAGCATAGCAATAGCCCCCTTCGCCTTATGGGTTGATAGAATTTATTTTACAACAAAAAGTTGTTAATTGTAAAGCCGGTTGTTTCTCAATTCTCTCCTGCTGATTTATAATTTTTAAAAAGAAAACAACAGGAGGACAAGCCATGCCAAATACATATGCCGATTTTCAGCGGCTTTATCAGGAAAAGCTGACGGACGTAGAGGGTGCCTTGGCTCTGATTCAGTCCGGGGACAATATTTGCCTGGGAAAGGACTGCAACGAGCCGCAGGAGTTCTGCCGGGCGCTCCACACCATCGCCCCGCGGGTGGAGAATGTCTCCGTGCTGAAGGGCCGTTCCAGCGACTACGGCTTTTTGCAGAACGACGGGATGAAGGGCCATATCCTGACCCAGTCCGCCTTTTTTGCGCGTGGCTGGGATGAGCCGCTGCGAAAGGGAAACGTCACCTTTGTGGCCTGCGACCTGTATGACCAGCCCTATTCCTATAACGCCGCCTACCCCCGAAATGCTTACGTAGTAGCCGCCACGCCCATGGACGAAAACGGCTGCTTTCAGGTAAATCTATCTCTGATGTGGGAGTGGGACATCTGGCAGCAGAAGCAGTGCCAGCAGAAGGTCATCATCGAGGAAAACAAGCAGCTCAAACGGGTAGAGGGCGGCATGGACATCCACATTTCCCAGGTGACGGCGGTGTATCAGGCGGACTACCAGCCCCCGGAAATTCCCGACCTGATCCCCTCGGAGACAGAGGACAACATCGGCCAATATGTTGGAAGCCTGATAAACGACGGGGACTGCATCCAGTTGGGCATTGGTACGCTGCCAAACGCCTGCGCCGCTCATATGATGGACAAGCACGACCTGGGGATTCATTCGGAGATGTTCACCAATCTGATGGGCGAGATGGTGCGCAAGGGCGTCATCACGGGGGCCAGGAAGAACATAAACCCCGGCGAACACACCTTTTGCTTTGCCGGCGGCACGCAAAGCCTTTATGACAACCTGCACGAGGATAAAAACTGCGTCATTCGCCCCTCCAGCTATGTGACCGACCCCAGGGTCATCATGGAAAACAACAACATGAAATCCATAAACGGCATTTTGGAGATCGACCTAACCGGGCAGGTTTGCTCCGAATCCATCGGAACCCGGCAGTATTCCGGCCC
>JAJQHT010000104.1 GCA_021199595.1 Oscillospiraceae bacterium | reverse complement strand
TAAAAATGCCGGTCAGGGCGGCGGATCCGGAAACGGCATAGTGCGCGCCCTCCAAGACCACCGCGTCATAAATGCCGGCAGTAGTCATCGCAGAGCGGTACATATCCTCCGTGCACCAGTTGATGTTCGTGGTGGTGACGGTGAGGCCCGCGTCCTCCTCGAGAATCTTGATATACACGCAGGAGATGCTCTGCGTGCCGATAACGCTGTCGGAGACGATGCCCTCCAGATAGGCGCGCTCCTCCGCGTTCGTGACGGTCAGCTCCGTGACGGAGCCGCGCAGCAGCCCGAACTGAGCGTATACGGTGAGAATCTGGTCTTCCGTCAGGTTTGCCCCGATGACCACGCGCTCCTCCCCGGCGTCGATAGCCAGGGCGGGAACGGCCAGGGCCGTCATCATGCACAGCGCCAGCACCAGGCTTATCAGCTTTTGAAAACGCCTCATCATGGCGTCACTCCTTTCCAAGCGTCCCGGCCCAGGCGGCCAGGGCCTCCGCCTTCCGGCGGCAGGCGTCCCGCTCCTTGTCGCGGGCCAGGATGTAGACCTTTATCTTCGGCTCCGTCCCGGAGGGACGGATGATGAAGTTTACGTCGTTTGCAAGCTCAAAATACAGCACGTTCGACCCGGAAAGCTCCGTCCGGCCGACGGGGCCGAGCGCCGGAACGGTGATGGTGCCGTCCTTGTAATCCCGCAGGCGGACAATGCGCTGCCCGCCCAGCTCTGTGGGGGTATGCTCCCGCATGGCGGTCATCAGGGCGGCCATGCGCTCCGGCCCGTCCACGCCGGCCATATAGATGTTTACTGTGCGTTCCTCGAAATAGCCGTATTTTTCATAGAGCGCGTCCAGCGCGTCCAGCAGGGTCATGCCCATGCCGTCGTAGTGAGCAGCCATCTCCGCAATCATCATGCTCGCGGTGACAGCGTCCTTATCGCGGACATAGTCGCCAAGCATATAGCCGTAGCTCTCCTCAAAGGCGAGGATATACTCATAGCTGCCCTCGGCCTTATACTGGGCGAGCTTTTCCGCCATGAACTTGAAGCCGGTGAAGGTCTCCTCAAAGTGGACGCCGTTGGCCTCGCAGATGGTGCGGGTCATGGAGGTGGAGACAATCGTGGAGAGGATGGCGGCCTTTTCCGGCAGCGTGCCGGCGGCGCGGCGGGCCGTGATGATATAGTCTGCCAGCAGCGCGCCCATCTGGTTTCCCGTGATGGTGTGGTATTCCCCGTCCTTGCCCCGGGCCATCACGCCCACGCGGTCAGAGTCCGGGTCGGTGCCGATGATAAGGGCGCTGTTCACCTTCTTCGCGAGGGCGACGGCGAGATAGAACCCCTCGGGGTTTTCCGGGTTGGGGCTTTCCACGGTGGGGAAGTTCCCGTCAAGCACCATCTGCTCCGGAACGGGGTGGATGTGCCGGATGCCAAGGCGCTTGAGCGCCTCCGGCACGAGCGCGTGGCCCGCGCCATGGAAGGGGGTATAGACAATCTGGAGCCGGTCGGCCGCCTGGCGGACGCAGTCCCTGTCAATCGCCTGGGTCAGGACGTTCTGCAAAAACAGCTCGTCCGTCTCCGCGCCTATGTATTCGATAAGGCCGTCCTTTATGGCCTCCTGGAAGGGCATGGTAGAAACATCCGAGAAGATGTCCAGCTCTGCCATCCTGTCCGCAACCGCCGCCGCGTGCTGGGGCGGGAGCTGCGCGCCGTCAGACCAGTAGACCTTATAGCCGTTATATTCCTTGGGGTTGTGGCTTGCGGTGATGTTGATGCCCGCCGTGGCTCCATAGTGGATGACAGCGAAGGACAGCTCCGGTGTGGGGCGCAGCGCGTCAAACAGGCGCACATGAACGCCGTTCGCCGCGCAGACGCAGGCCGCCTCTATCGCAAATTCCTGGCTGTGGTTCCGGCAGTCATAGCAGATGACAACGCCCTTCCGCCGCGCCTTTTCGCCCTCCTTCACCACCAGGGCGGCGAAAGCCTGGGTCGCCCAGCGGATAACATGGACGTTCATCCGGGCAAGCCCGGCCCCCATGACGCCGCGCAGACCGGCGGTGCCAAATTCCAGCGGGGCGCGGAAGCGGCTTTTAATCTCGTCGTCATTGCTGCGGATAGCGTCCAGCTCCTGCCATTCCTCATCCGAGAGGGCAGGGCTGTCCAGCCACCGCTCATATTCACGCCTGTATTCCGTCATCGTCCGGTTCTCCTTTCATAAGCTCCTGGGCCTGGGCAAGGCTGCTTTTCGGCACATAGATGTCAATGCCGCTGCCGCTCATGCCCACAATAAGCTCGCCAAAGGCCCCATCTCCCGGCAAATGCCGAAAGCTGGGTATGCCAAAGGCCTCCAGCATGGACTGCACCATCTGCGCCTCCAAATCGAGAGAGGTGCAGGTGGTCAAAAAGGCCGGTTCCTCCGGCTGTCCCTGGCTGTCCTTCGGCCAGGAATCATAGAGCTTGCCATATTCATGGCGTCCCCAAGCGCGCATATATCATACCCCTTTATGATGAAAAATCAAGATAATTTTTGAAAAATTACAATTACAAACCCATTAAATTTCCTTTAACCACAAGGTCATTTATGGTACTTGGCCCCGGCGGTGATGGACATGGCCCTGTATAGCTGCTCGAGGAGCATGACCCGGGCCAGATGGTGCGGGAAGGTCATGTCCGACATGGAGAGCTTCCAGTCCGCGCGGGCCTTCGCCGCGGGTGGCAGCCCCTCCGACCCGCCTATCAGAAGGCAGATACGGCTGCGGCCCTGATTTGCGAGCGTTTCCAGCCTCGCCGCAAGGCCGGGGCTGTCGGTCTTTTCCCCCTCGATGCAGAGGGCGATAACATAGGCCCCTTTGGGTATTTTTCCCACAATGTCCCCGTCCTCCGGCAGCTCGGTAATTTCCAGGCGGCAGTAGGCGGTCAGACGCTTTTGGTATTCCCGGCAGGCGTCGATGTAGTACGGCTCCTTCAGCCGCCCCATGCTGAGGACAGTCAGATGCAGCATGGCGTGCCGTCCACCTCCAGACGCCCCAGCTCCGGGGCCACAAACAGCTGCGCGGCGGTGTTCCCCAGGCCGCGGCTGACGGTTTCTTTCGCGAGGGCAGGAAGATTATTCTGCCGGGAGAGATGGCCCAGCACGATGCGCTCCGCGCCGCGATGGGCCAGCACGGAGGCGAGCCAGGTGCATTCGGCGTTCGAGAGATGCCCCCGGTCGGAGAGAATGCGGCGCTTCAGATACGCAGGATACGGCCCGCAGCGGAGCATGGCCTCGTCATGGTTTGCCTCTATCAAAACGGTCTGCGCGCCGGAGAGGTAGTCAAGCATTACGTCCGTCACGCAGCCGGTGTCTGTCGCGAGGGCGGCGGTCTGCCCATCGGCCTCCAGGCGATAGCCAGCGCTTGGCACGTCGTGCGGGGTGGGGA
>JAJQHT010000107.1 GCA_021199595.1 Oscillospiraceae bacterium | reverse complement strand
CCTGAACCAGTGCGCGGACGTGATTTCCGTCCGCGACCGGGACAGCCTGGCCACCCTGACCGCCTGGGGCGTGACGAGGCCCCGGCTGCTCCTGGGGGCCGACCCGGCGCTGTATCTGACGCCGAAGGCCGGAAGCCGCAGGCAGCAGATTGGCTTTGCCCTCCGGCCCTGGCCTGGATTTTGGATACACGTCCCGGATTTTGCCGAGGCCGCCCGATACGCCTGGCGGCGGTATAACCTCGCCCCGGTGTTTTATGTTTTCGCCCCGGAGGACAAGGCTGCCGTCCAGTCCGTTCTGGCGGAGCTGGAGGATGTGCCCTATGCCATATGCCCGGCCAGTATGCGTTTTGAGCGGATGAACGTCATGGTGTCCATCCGGCTCCACGGCCTGATATTCGCCCTCCGGGCGGGCATCCCCGCCGCCGGAGTCAGCTATGACCCCAAGGTGGACGCGTTCTGCCGGGAGGCGGGCCTGCCTCTCCTGTCCCTGGAGGACGCAACAGAGGAAAGCCTGTGCGACCTGATCGACCAGGCGCTCGATTTGGATGGGGAGACCCTGTCCCGCTCCCTGTCCCAGCTGCGGGAGCGGGAGAAAACCAACAGCCGTGCCGCCGCGCAGCTTCTGGCCGGGGAGGGGACGGCGGTGGAGTGATGCAGAGGCTCCTTAATCCTCCCGCTGCTCCCAGGTGCGCTCGCTGATGATATAGCGGGGGCGGGCCTTGGTCTCGAGGTATATCTTTCCGATATATTCCCCGATGACGCCCAGGCACAGAAGCTGGATGCCGCCCATGAGACACACGATGCAGACCGTGCTGGCCCAGCCCGCCACCGTGTTGCCGACAAGGCTGCTTACCACCGCCCAGATAACGCCGATGAAGCTCAAAACCGCGATAACAAGCCCCAGGGCCGTTATCATGCGGATGGGCTTGAGGGAGAGGCTTGTGATGCCGTCAAAGGCCAGTGCCAGCATTTTTCGCAGGGGATAGTGGCTCTCTCCGGCTAGCCGCTCATGCCGCTCATAATAGACGCTGGTGCTCTTAAAGCCCACGAGCGGCACCATGCCCCGCAGGAAGATGTTGACCTCCCTGAAGTTTGCAAGCTCCACCAGCGCCCGGCTGCTAATCAGCCGGTAATCCGCGTGGTTGAACACCACCTCCGCGCCCATCCAGTTGAGGAGCTTATAAAAGCTCTCCGCCGTGAAGCGCTTGAAAAATGTGTCCGTGTCCCGGCGGCTCCGCACGCCGTATACAATCTCGCAGCCGTTCAGATAGGCGTCCACCATGGCGTCCATGGCGTTTAAGTCGTCCTGACCGTCGCAGTCGATGGAGATGGTGATGTCGCATTTGTCCTTCGCCTCCATCAGGCCCGCCAGGACGGCGTTTTGATGGCCGCGGTTCCGGCTCTGGGCGATGCCGATATAATGGCTGTCCTCCCCCGCGAGGCGGCAGATGATGTCCCATGTGCCGTCCTTTGAGCCATCGTTGACAAACAGGATCCTGCTGTCCTCGGATATTTTCCCCGCGCCAATCAGGCCGTTCAGCTTTTCCAGAAACATCCCGCAGGTGATTGGCAGCACCCGCTCCTCGTTATAGCAGGGGATGATGATATATAGAATCGGATTGTTTTTTGTCATGCTGTTCCTCCGTTTCTTCCGTCGCCGCTGATTTGCATTATCATGACCGCCGTTTTCTCTATTATACAGCGTTCGGCGGCCTTTGGGTAGCTTTTTTAACGGAGCGAGGCTATAGTTTTCCCTGTCATGCCCTGCATATCCTGCGAAAAAGTGCAACAGGAAAACGGCCATGCACCCCGCGTCTGAGACGCGGAGGCATGGCCGTTTTTTGTTTTTATGCAGGGTGCGGACGCTGATTAGCGCTCAGCCCGGCTGCGGGCAAGACATTGTCAGTCGATGCCGCCAAAGCCTCCGGGAGGCTCCTCGCCCGGCTCGAGGTCTGCGGGGATTTCAGGGGCGTCGTCGGGGGCCTCCTCGCTGGTCTCAGCGGAAGCCTCACCGCTGGCCTCGTCGGCAGCTGCCTCAGCGCCGTCGCTGAAATCGTGGGCCTCGGCATACTCGTTGCCGTCCTCATCGGTAGGGATGTAGCTGGCGTCGATATACTCGGCGGCAATGGCCTCGGGGGCGAAGCTGTAAGCGGTCTCGGTGCCGATGTTCGCGACGTTCTCCTGGGCGGAGAGATCCTCCTCGGAGTAGGTGCCAGTCACGGTCAGGGTCAGCGCGGAGTCGCCCTGGACATACACGGTGCCGTCCGCGGCGGCGATGGTGACGGTGGCGCCGTCCTCATCCACGATAACGCTACCGCCGGTGTAGAGGTTCTGCACGGTGGAGTCAGCGGTCAGGATGATGGTGGAGGTGGCGTCCAGATACACGGAGCAGCCGCGGTCGCCGTTGTCCTCACGCTGGACGAACGCCGTGGTGGCCACGGAGCCGTCGGTGAAGTAGCAGTCAAGATAGCTCCAGGTGTCGAAGACGATGTCGCCCTCAATCTCCTGGTCGATGCAGTACATCACGCACTCAGAGCCGTTGGCCCCGGCGGTGCCCCAGCCGCGCTGGTTGGTGTTGCAGGCGCACAGCAGGAAGGCGTAGTAGGTCTCGGGATAAATCATCTCCACATCATAGAGGCTGATGTAGCAGTAGGTGTTGGTGGTGTAGAACATCTTGTAGTTTTCAAGGTTCTCAGAGTTCACGGCCTTCAGCACGCCGCCCACCATGGTGAAGTAGGAGGTGCCCTCCTCGGAGTCGCCGGACATGGACTGATAAATCATGACGTTGGAGGCCTCATCGTCGTCAGAGGCGGTGTAGTTGCCCTCCAGGTAGCAGTTATAGACCTTGCCGGGGTTGCGGCCCTCGAAGCAGAACGACTGGGCGTTCTTGGCGATAAGGGTGGCGTTGGAGACGGTAATGTCGGCCACGCAGTACACGGCGGGGGAGCCGGTGCCAAGGCTGCCGTTGGAGATATAGGTGCCGCCGTCAATGACCATCAGCCCGCCGCCGCGGTCGGAGCGGATGGCGGCAGAGGAGCCGCCCTCGGTGGTGACGTACAGGTCAGAGGCGTACATGGTGCCGCCGCCGGCCACCATGATGCCGCCGGAGGCGGAGCCGTCGGTGTCAACGATGGAGTCAGAGATGGTGATGGTGGAGTCGCCATAGGCGAACACGCCGTTCGCGCCGGTGGCGTTGGTGTAGACGCTGGAGCCGGTGATGGTCAGGTCTGCGTCCTCATAGGTGTGGACGCCGGAGTTGGTGCCGTAGAAGGAGGCGTCGTCGCCGGACAGATTGCCGGCGGACTTGACGATGGTGCTGTCCTCGATGACGGCCACAACGCCCTCGCCGGCGCGGACGCCGGCCTCGTTGTCCCCGGTGGATTCGGCAAACTCAACGCCTGAGTAGGTCTCGC
>JAJQHT010000190.1 GCA_021199595.1 Oscillospiraceae bacterium | reverse complement strand
GTGTAGGCGTGAATGTTGAACTTGCCGTAGGCATAGTCGATCAGCTCCGCCGTGGTGGGATAATCGTCATAGGAGCTGGAGCTGTAGAAGTCGCGGCCCGTACCCTCGGACGCAGCCTCCGCCATCGCCGCCGCAGTCTCCGCCATGAAGGGAATCTCCGCGTCGTCCTCCTCCGTCTCGTCATAGGCGCGATAGCACCAGGGATAGAGAACGGACTGCTCGCCGGTATGCAGAACGGTCAGGGCGTTGATTTCATGGGTCTGCAGGAACTGCTGAACCGCCTGAACCTCCGGCTCGGTAGCCGGGCCGGTGCCGTTAGTGGTAGTAATAGAACCAACCAGAGAAACATCATCCAGGACATCGGTCTCGATGTCATAGCGGCCCCACTGATAGTCAAAGGTGCGGTTCAGGTCGATGCCGCTGTTGCGCGGGTCGTCGCCAAGAATGCCGTTGCCGTCCCAGTCAGAGCTTTCGGTGCCAAAGGCTACCATGCCCTCCGGGAGATTGTAGGGGCTTTCCGGCTCCATATCGGCAGTGCCGCTGTAGAGCGTTGCGATAAAGCCGTCGCCGTCGATGTCGTTATAGGGGTCGCTGAACACAACACCATCGCCGTTCAGATCGCGGGGCCGCAGGTTCTGGCGGGTGTTGATAACAAAGGACTGCTCATAGCCGTCCGGGTTAATGCTGGGGATAACATAGATGATGTAGTTGTCCAGCATATTCTGCACGTATTCCGTGTCGGAGTTCAAAAGCGTCCACCACGCAAAGTACATGGCGCAGGACGCAGCCTCCCGCTCACCGCCGTGGATAGGCCCAATAACAGCGATGCCGGTTTTTTCCTCCGCAGGAATCTCCTGATTGGTGATTTCCAGGCACCACAGGTCACGCTCCTGCCAGGAGGTGCCGATGGAGTACAGGGTGGAGATTTCAGGATATGTCTCCGCCATTGCTTCGACCTGATCCTCCAGCTCCGCATAGGTATACCGAACCGTCCAGTCGATTTCCAGTCCTTCCGGGATAACCTCCGGTGTACCGGGAACCTCCAGAGCGGTCTCGCTGCTGGATTCACCGCTGGCCTCGTCGCTGGCTGCGAATGCAGCTGTGCCGGACAGCATCAGCGCAATCGCCAGCACCGCGCAAAGGAGCTTGCACAAAGAACTTCTTTTTTTCATACTGCTTTTCCCTTCTCTTAAAAATGATTAGAGGCTCACAGTGCTTCCGGGTAAATAAAACCTCGTGAATGCCTCCGCGCCAATCTTATTCATTAGCGTATTACCATTATAAAGTGTTACATCAATAAAATCAAGACATTTTACAAAAAATGGCAGCCAATTAATATTTCATAAGCCTTTCTTGACATTTCTGCTTTTTTCCATAAAATATAAAAGAGACCAGGAGGCGTATTCCCATGGACATTAATCAGCTGAAATATTTTATTACCGTGGCCCAGACGCTGAACTTTTCCGAGGCCGCGCGGCGGTGCGGCATCACCCAGCCGTCTATCAGCCACAGCATTGTGGAGCTGGAAAAGCAGCTCGGCGCGCCGCTGTTTCTTCGGTCGAGAAAAGCCGTCTCTATGACGGACGCGGGCCGGGAGCTTCTGCCAAAGGCAATAGAGATTGTGGACATCGCGGAAAAGACTGCCCTGCGCATCCGTCAGATGGAGCAGGGAGAGTCTGGCAGCCTATCCATATCTGCCCTGACCACCTGCAGCGCTGTGCTCTCCCAGTGTCTGACCGTTTTTTCCTCCCGCTATCCAAATATTTTGACGGACATATCCTTCACATCTGGCCGGGGCCAGATGGCAGCCATGAGCGAGGCAAAATATGACCTTCACTTTGCCGTCCTGGAGATGGTTCCAACCGGGGACAGCTTCGATACGCTCCAGTCTCACACCGACCGTCTGTGCGTGGCCATCCCCGCAGGGCATCCGCTCGCAAGTATGCCGCTGGATTTCTCCAAGCTTCAGAATGAGCGGTTCATCTCCGTTTCCGAAACGGACAGCCCCGGCCTACACCGACAAATCATGGAGGTCTGCACCGCCAGGGGCTACAAGCCCAATGTTGTGTGTACCTACGACCGGGCGGAGGCCGTGGTTCTGTCCGTGGGCGCCGGCATGGGAGTCTCTATCATCCCGGAGGGAATCAGCCGGGTGTTTTATGCCGAGAACGTCCGTTTCATCCCTATTCCCGGCAGCGACGCGGTAAGAACTTATGTAGTCGCCTGGCGCAAAGCCATGCCGAACCCCGCCACCAGGCTCTTTCTGGACATAGTCCGCGAGCAGTTTAAGAGCGAGCAAGCATAACACCAGATAGATTATCCCAATCCTAAAATGACCATCCCCGGCGGAGCGAGGTGCTCACCGGGGATGGTCGTTTATGCTATAAATTACACGCTGAGCTTATCCAGGGCTATATCCCCCAGGTTCACATCCTGCCCCTCAGTAGAGAGGGCCTGAAACACTTTTGCGGCATAGCCCTCCGCCTGGATGGTCAGGTCGTAACGCCCTTCCGGGAGGTTATGGAACCAAAAGTCGCCCAAATCATCGGTCAGGGTAATGCGGCCATCGGAAAGAGTACATTCTGCGCCGATGATGACCTCCTTCTCTACCGGGTCATAGACAAGACCGCCGATAAAACGTCCGGGCCGGTTTTTATAGACCACACGCTCCCCGTTCACCGGTTCAGCGTCAACAATGCGCAGCGCATCCGTGGGACACGCCTCCACGCAGCGGGGCTGGGTATAGCCCGCGTCAAGCAGATGAGCGCAGCCAGTGCATTTTTGGGCAATATTCTTCTGCTCGTTAAAATAAACCATCCCATAGGGACAGGCCGTCACACAGGCGCGGCAGCCGGTACATTTCACGGGATCTATCAGCACGAAGCCCTCCGCCTCCCGCCGGTATATAGCTCCTGCGGGACAGGCGTTCATGCAGGCCGCGTTCTCACAGTGGCGGCAGAGCTGGGATTCGTAATGTATTTTCACCTTGGGGATGGTGCCGTGGACATGATCCTCCACTCGGCACCAGAACTGCCCTGTCAGGGGCTGGGCCGCCGCGTAGGGCAGCCAGTCGTTTTCCGCGTGTTCGTCCTTGCAGGCAAGCTGACAGTTATAGCACCCGGAGCACCGGGCGATGTCCACCACAAATATCTTGCTCATACTCTCTCCGTCCTTGAGGACTTACGTCTCCTCTGGATCTATCATCCATCCGGCCAGGCACACACCTGCGTCCGGGTCTATTTTCCGGGCAAAGGCTTCTGGGTAATCCCGCCGCCAGGCGGCCCACTCTTCGTCCGACACCTTTTCAATTTCCACCAGGAAGCCGGAAACGGCCATGCCGGTGGCGTTTTTGCTGGTGGTTTTCTCCGGGGTGATGGGGTTGATGGCCCCGCCCCGGTCAAGCCAGCCGGGAATGATGGGGTCAAGCCGCGC
>JAJQHT010000207.1 GCA_021199595.1 Oscillospiraceae bacterium | reverse complement strand
GGCAAACCGCCTGTAAACCGCGCTTTAATCGCACGCCGGACCCCCCCAGAAATCGTCAGGGAGAGAGCGGGGCGGGGCGGCCTGGAAGGATGCCAGCATAAAGGGGCGCTCCTCGCCGGGGCCGTCAAAGAAAAGGGGCGTGCGCAGGATATATTCCTCCGCCGGACAATAAGCTGCAGCAGCCGCGGCGGCCGCAAGGCCGTCCCCGTCCGGGTCTAGAACCTCCACCATGCGGCAGACATTTCCTTCCACCTCTGCGGCGGCGATGCCGCTTCCGCTCATGAAAAGACCGCCGTCCCGGGCCTGGTATTCCTCCAGGTCTATGAACTCGATGGGCAGAGAGGCGTGGGGCATACCGCCCAAAAGCACCTCCCGCAGACCGCTGTACTCAAGGCTGCCGATGCGCGCCCCGGCCCCGTCCCGGTGGGACATCAGCTCCTCGCGTGTCATGCGTATTTCCCGAATATAGCTGAGAGGCTTTGCGCCGGAGGCGTTTTCATAAAAGGGATACAGCCCTGCCTCCGCCGGAAGGACGCAGGCGGCGTCCGCCCGTTTATAAGCGGCCTGGACACAGGCCTTGTATACAGCAGAGCCGATGCCTCGGTTCCGGTATTCCGGCAATGTCGCCAGCGCATAGGTATAGGCCGCGCTGGGCATGGTTTTGCGCCCGGTGAAGAGCTTTGCTCCATCCAGAATATACATGGCGGAGACCACCTTTCCGTCGGCCTGGGCCACAATGCAGCCGTCCGCTGTCAGAAAGAGGTCGTGGAAATTGCTGATGTAGTCCTCGTCGTCCCCGAAGGCGGTCTGCCACAGGGCTTTGAGCTGTTCCCTGTCCGCCGCTGTCCAGGGGCGGAGAATAAAATCATTCGTATCACTCATGAATCGTCACCTTATATTTTTCTACCATACGGTCAGGCTGATAGCTCAGCTTGGACTGGCGCAGGCTTGGGCGGCCCGTGTCGTCCTCCCGGTTAATCCACTGTATCTCCGGATGATTCCGTCGTATCTGGCGGACAAATTCCCGGTTTACCATGGTGTAAGCGCCGTTAATGGAGGCGTAAGCCTTTTCAAAATGTACGTTAAAGGTATCGCTGCTGATGACCTCTCCGATGGTGAAGGCTGCGAGACGGTCGTTCACCCAGAGAGCGCCGCCCTCCAGGCTCAGAGCCTCATAATACCGGAAGGCCCGGAGAATGGCAGTGTATTCCTCGTCGATGCCGTCCCGTTCGTCCTCGCCGCACAGGGCCATCCACTCATCCAGCAAAGTCTGACAGGCAGGCAGGCTATCGGGAGTCATAGGTTCGAAACGCCAATTATTTTCCGCTGTAAAGCGATTTATGTGATTGCGCTTGCCGTGGAGCTTTTTGCCGGACAGGGTGTCCAGCTTTTCCGCGCTGTATAGGTAATCCCAGTAGTCCCGCTCGTCCTCGATAGTGCATTTATCGCCCCAGAGAGAGCGGACGGTTGGCAGATGCTCGCCTGTGACGCCCCGCAGGACGAAGGGGAAGTCGTTGGCCCTGGCGTACTGGTGCATTTGCTCCAGCACGGAGGCCATCGGCCCGCTGCCTACCGGCCAGGCGAAGAAGGGCTTTTCCTCATAGCAGGGCATGACAATCAGCCGTTCCTCCAGCTGGCACACCTGCTGATGGAAGCTTTCATCCCACAGAAATATGTTTCCAAAGTTATAGTCGGCGCTGGGGGAATCCTCCGCCAGTACCAGGGGGTCTATCCATGACTTGTCCGCCAGGGTGACCGGGTGCAGTTCAATCATAATAGCTTTTGAATCTCCCGTTGTAATTGCTTTAGGTCTACGAAGGTTTCTGGCCGCTTGCTGGGGTCGCGGAGCAGGGCGGAGGGGTGGTAAAGAGCCATGGCAGGTCGGCCCTCAACGGTGAAAATCTGGCCATGCTCGCGGGTGATACGAAAATCCGGCTTGATAAAAGCCGTGGCCGCGATACGCCCCAGAAACACAAACATTTTAGGGTCTACCAGGGCAATCTGCCGCCGAAGCCAGCCCATACAGGCCGCCTGCTCATCTGGCAGCGGATCACGGTTCCGAGGCGGGCGGCATTTGACGATGTTTGCGATGTATACCCGCGTCCTGTCCAGGTCGATGATTTCCAGCATGGTGTCCAGAAGCTGTCCCGCCGGGCCGACAAACGGCTCACCCCTTAAGTCCTCCTGCTCGCCGGGGCCTTCCCCGATGAACATGACGTCTGCCTGCTGGTCTCCCACCCCAAAGACCAGGTTGTGCCGTGTGCGGCCCAGGCCGCAGCCCTGGCAGGCGGCGCATTCCTTTTTCAGAGCTTCCCAGCTATCCATAGGTCTGTCAGCTCCGGCGTGATGATTTGGCTCCAGGTCTCCATCTGCGGGGCGGTCTCTGCCAGGGAGGACAGGGGCAGGAACCCGCCCTCCAGCTTTTCCGTCTCTCGGACGGATACGTCCCCGGTGGTGGTCAGGGTGAAGAAAAAGCCCAGGTGTACGCTGCCGACATCGTTGCTGTTGTCGTTGATCAGGCCCCGCAGAGTCAGCGTACCGAAGTGGGTCATATCTACCTCTTCCTCCACCTCGCGGCGCAGACAGTTCATCAGCCAGTCGCCGTTTTTCTCGTCCGACTGGTTGATATGGCCGCCCACGCCCAGGCTGATAAGCCCATGAAGGCGGCTTTCTCCGCCCTTGTTCAGGCGGCGGGTGGCAAAAGCCTGATTGCCCCGAAGGATGGTCACATAAGGGATAATCTGTTTATAGGAGGGATCCACCTCTGCCGCAGGCCGAGGCAAAAACTCCCCGTGGGTGGAGATTAGCTCCATGACCTCCTCCTCCCGCCCGGTGATAAGGCCGTTTGCAGACACGATGTCTCCCAAAAGAGAGGTCTTTACAGCCAATACGTTTTCCATGGTTCCCCTCCAAATTTTCCCAGATAAATTTTCCTATATATTATAGCACGGAATTATAAAATAGAAATACGTTTTTCGGACAATTATTCAAGCTCGCTTTGTCCAGTATAGAGCATATAGTACCGCCCCTTCTGGGCCAGCAGCTCCTCGTGACTGCCCCGTTCCACGATTTCACCATGTTCAATGACAACAATAGCCTGGGCGTTTCGGACGGTGGATAGCCGGTGGGCGATGACGAACACGGTTCGGCCCTCCATCAGCGCGTCCATGCCCTTGTCAATCAGCTTTTCTGTGCGGGTGTCGATGGAGCTGGTGGCCTCGTCCATAATCATGACCGGGTGCTTTGCAACGGCGGTGCGGGCGATGGCCAGAAGCTGGCGCTGGCCCTGGGACAGATTCTGGCCGTTGCCGTTTATCATGGTGTTATAGCCATCCGGCAGGCGGGTGATGAACCCGTGGGCGTTGGCGGACTTGGCCGCCTGGATGCACTCCTCGTCGGTGGCGTCCAGCTTGCCGTAGCGGATGTTGTCCATCAC
>JAJQHT010000236.1 GCA_021199595.1 Oscillospiraceae bacterium | reverse complement strand
ATCGTATACGCCCTGATCATGGCGGCGCTGTTCGCCGTGCAGTCGCTGTTTTTGTCAAAGCTGCCGCTGTTCGGCGTGCGGGCCATGCTGGTGCCGTCGTTCGTCATGGCGGTGGGCCTGCTGGAGGGCGGGCCGTGGGGCGGCTTTGTGGGCCTCGCCGCCGGGTATTTCATGGATATGGGCTACGCGGAGCAGACAGTGCTGTTCACGGTGCTGTTTCCCGTTCTCGGCTTCTTCGCCGGCGTGATGGGCAAATATATGCTCCGCAAGGGCTTTGTGTCCTATATGGTGGTGACGCTGTGCGCGCTGTGCATCATCACCTTCTGCCAGATGTTCAAATTCCTGTTTCTGTCCGACACGAGCGCCTGGGCCATCTGGCGTACCGGCCTTATCCAGGTGGGCTGGAGCCTCGTGTGGGCCATCCCCATCTATTTCCCCTGCCGAAGCATTGCTTCCCGGCCAATGAGGAAATAAAAGAAAACGCATCATTCACCCCCTGGCTGCCGATGGGGAGGCGCGGCCTGTGATTTCTGCCTGGGGCAGAGAAAGGATACCATGAGAAGACTGATAAGTCCGGGACGGCTGGCGGTTTTGGCGCTCATCGTGGCGGCGCTGCTGGGACTGTATATCACGACGCTGTATAAGCTCCAGATTGTTGAGGGCGCCGAGTATTATGAGGCGTCCACCAACTCCATCGTCTCCACGGAGACCGTGGTGGCCGCGCGGGGGAACATCCTCGACCGCTATGGGCGGCTGCTGGTGTCAAACCGCAACTGCAATAACCTGCTCATAAACTCCACCACCCTCTTTGAGGAGGACGACCCCAACGCCATGATACTCAAAATGTGCACCATCGTGACGGAAAACGGGGACACCTATACCGACGACCTGCCCATCACTACCACCGCGCCCTTTGAATACGTGGAGAACATGACGAGCCTTCAGTCCACCCGCCTGCAGGCGTGGCTTGCCGCAAACGGCCTCGACTCCGACGCCACCGCCGTGGAGGTCATGGCGAAAATGCGCACCCGCTATAACATCGACAGCAATTATACCGCCGAGGAAATGCGCATCATCGCCGGGGTTCGGTATTCCATTAATATACGATATGTTATCAACACCTCCGACTATGTCTATGCGGAGGATGTGAGCATCGACACCATCACAGCGCTGATGGAGGCGGACGTGACCGGCTTTGAGGTGCAGGTCAGCTATATCCGCGAATACAATACGGAATATGCCGCGCACATTCTGGGCTATACGGGACTCATGAACGAGACGGAATACGAGACCTATTCGGAGCTGGGCTATAAGCTCAACGCCACCGTCGGCAAGGCCGGCGTGGAAAAGGCCTTTGAGGAGCTGCTGCACGGCTCAGACGGCACGGCCACCGTCACCCGCACGAGCGAGGGCGTTATCACCAGCACGGTATACACGGAGGAGCCGGAGCCGGGAAACCACATCTATCTCACCATAGACATCGAGCTGCAGGCCGTGGCGGAATCGGCCCTGGCCTCCTATATCGAGGAGACGAACGCCGAGCGCGAGATTGAAAACGAGGCGGCGGAGCAGCTCGGGAACACGGACGACCTCCAGGATCTCATCACCGGCGGCGCCGTGGTGGCCATCGACGTGAACACCGGCGAGCCGCTCTGCATCGTCAGCTATCCCACCTACAGCCTCAGCACGCTCATGGAGGACTATTCAGACCTTGTGTCGGACTCCTCCTCCCCGCTGTTTAACCGTGCGCTCTCCGGCACCTACGCGCCCGGCTCGACCTTCAAGCCGCTGGTGGCGCTCGCGGCGCTGGACACCGGGGCCATCAGCGCGGAGACGGAATATGAATGCACCGGCATCTTTGAAAAATACGCCGAGCAGGGCTATTCCCCCCGCTGCACCGGCTCCCACGGGACGCTGACCGTGACGAAGGCGCTGACCTACAGCTGCAACGTGTTTTTCTATAACGTGGGCGACGTGCTGGGCATCAGCAAGATAGACGAATACGCCGCCATGATGGGCCTTGGCGAGACCACGGGCATCGAGCTGGACGAGGCCAGCGGCGCGGTGGCGTCCCCAGAATACAAGGCCCAGGTATACGCCGGGACGACAGAGGCGGACTGGTTCGCCGGCGACACCCTGCAGGCGGCCATCGGCCAGTCCATCACCGGCATTACGCCTATCCAGATGGCCCGCTATACGGCAGCGCTCGCCAATTCCGGCACGGTATATAACTGCTCCATCCTCAAGTCCGTCAGCAGCTATGACTATTCGGAGAGCATTTACGAGCGGGAGCCGTCCGTTTACGGCACGGTGGAGACCCATGATTATGTGTGGTCGCTCATCCAGGAGGGAATGTACGGCGTGGCCAACGAATACGGCGGCACGGCCTATTCCGTGTTCTATGACTTCACGCCCCAGGTGGCCGCGAAGACCGGCACCACCCAGAGCAGCACCTCCGGCAACGACGCCTTCTTCATCTGCTACGCGCCCTATGACGACCCGGAGGTCGCCGTGGTCGTCGCCGTGGAAAACGGCGCTTACGGCGCGAACCTCGCCACCATCGCGCGGGAGGTGCTGGAGTATTATTTTGACTTCGAGCAGAGCACCCAGCAAATCGAAGATGAATTGACATTGCTGTCCTAAAAATATTATAATAGGAGCAAAAGACAAGCGGCAGGAAAGCCGGTCAAATTTGAACAGGGGGGAACGCCTATGAATATCGCAATCATGGCCCACGACGGAAAAAAGGAGCTGATGGTGCAGTTCTGCATCGCCTACTGCGGCATCCTGGCGGAGCACTCCATCATCGCCACAAGCGCCACCGGAAAGCTTGTCGCGGAGGCCACCGGCCTGCCCATCAGCCTGTATATGACGGCGGCCCAGGGCGGCGTCCAGCAGATTGGCGCGCGCATCGCCTATAACGAGATTGACCTCGTAATGTTCTTCGCCGACCCCACACGCCCGGAGCTGTTCAGCCAGGTGAACGAAATTTCCCGCCTGTGCGACGTATACAACATCCCCTTCGCGGCAAACGTCGCGACGGCGGAGGTGCTGGTGCAGGGCCTGCGCCGCGGCGACTTCGCCTGGCGCGACATAGTTAATCCCAAAAAAGTCTGACCACACAGGGCTTTAAAATAATGGAAAACGCGGCGCTCCCATGAGCGCCGCCATGAGGTATGCAAAGATGGAACGAATCAAGCCCCGGACGCTTTCCGGGTTTATGGAGCTTCTCCCGCCCCGGCAGGCCCAGATGGACGCGGTCATGCAGGTGCTGCGGGAGACGTATGCCCTCTATGGCTTCACGAGCATCGACACGCCCGTCATCGAGGCGGCGGAGGTGCTGCTGGCCAAGGGCGGCGGTGAGACGGAAAAGCAGATATACCGCTTCACCAAGGGGGACAGCGCCCTGGCCCTCCGCTTTGACCTGACCGTCCCGCTCG
>JAJQHT010000237.1 GCA_021199595.1 Oscillospiraceae bacterium | reverse complement strand
CTCCGGCAGGGCGGAGACGAGCCTCGCGGTCACGTCCTCCACGGCGGCTTCGCCGGTATAGACGGCCCGGGAGAGCGCCACATTCCGCCGGATGGTCGTGGGCCGGGGGCTTTCCAGCGCCGCCACGGAAAAGCCGCAGCGCTTCAGCCGCAAAATCGTCCCCGTGGCAATGTCTCCCGCGCCGCGTACTATAACCCAGTTCATAGCGCAATCTCCCTGACGGCCCGCGCCGCCTGCTCCAGCTCCTCGTCTGTGGTGGCGTATCCCGCCGAGAGGCGCACCGTTCCGCGGGGGAAGGTGCCCAGGGCCTTGTGCGCCGCCGGGGCGCATTGGAGGCCGCAGCGGGTCTGAATGCCGTATTCCTCCTCCAGCCGCTGCGCGGCGAGGGCGTTATCTATATTTTGAAAATTCAGGGACAGGACGGGCAGCGCCGGTTCCCCCACGACGGCCACGCCGGGGATGCTGGAAAACAGCGCTTTCATGGCCGCCGTCTGCGCCTGTGCGCGGGCCTGAATGTCTTCAAAGCGGGGCTGAATATAGTCCAGCGCCGCCCCCAGACCCATGATGCCCGGCAGGTTCAGGGTACCCGGCTCAAATCTGTCCGGCAGGACAGGGGGCATATCCGCGCTGTCGGAATAGCTGCCCGTGCCGCCCAGAACCACCGGCTCCAGCGCCTCCGCCATGCGGGGGGACAGGAGCAGCAGCCCGATGCCCTGAGGCCCCATCAGGCCCTTGTGGCCCGGGAGGGCCATGGCGTCCGCGCCGGAATCGTCGAATGCTATCGGCAGTACCCCGGCGGTCTGGGCCGCGTCCACGATGGTGAAGGCGTCGCTTCTGGGGATGTCGTACACCGCGCCGGATACGTTGGAGCCATGGGTCACGATGACGGTTCCACCGCCGCCCTCCACCGCGCCGAGGCGGCGGAGAGGCCGGGCCACGGCGTTGTGGGGCGGGCCGATGAGCCGCACATGGTCTCCCGGCTTTATAAGGCCGGACAGCGCCATATTCAGCCCCCAGGTGCAGCCGGGAGTGAAAATCACCCGCCGGGGGTCGGCCACGCCGAAAAAATCCGCCAGACGGCAGCGGATGTCCGTGACGGCCTCCGCCGTGTCATAGGCCAGGGCGTAGCCGCCGCGGGCGATGTTGGGGGCGGCCCGCTCCAGGCAGGCGGCCATGGCCTCGCCCACGCCGGGGGCCTTGGGCCACGCGCCGGCGGCGTTATCCAGAAATATCATCGAACGTATACCCCCTCTACATCGTCCCGGGGCATGTCCTCCGGCGGCGCGTTTCCATCCAACCGGGCGCAGGTGCCGCAGGAGGAGGAGAGAAAGCGCGGCACAGGCATCAGCGTCACGGAAACGCCCCGCTGCGCCATCTTCTGCCGGAAGCGGACGGCCCCATAGTGGGACACAAAGGTCACATATACCATCCTATGCCTCAACGACCACCGGGAAGGGGCCTTGCTCCGCCGCATAGCCGATAATGGGCCAGGGCAGCGTCTCCGCCTCCTGCCGGGGCAGGGCGAACAGCAGCCCGCCGGAGGTCTGGGGGTCGTATAGTATATCCTCCAGCCAGAGGGGCAGCGCCGAATCGGTGCGGGCCTTGCTCTCCAGAAACTCCCGGTTTCGATAGGCCCCGGCGGGGATAAGGCCCATCCGGGCAAGCTCCGGCGCGGCGGGCTGATACGGCACGGCCTGGGACAGAATATGCACCGTGACGCCGCTGGCCTCCGCCAGCTCCCGGCAATGGCCCATCAGGCCGAAGCCGGTGATGTCCGTGCAGGCATGGATGTGGTAGTTCTCCGCCTTTTGCTTGGTCGGGCCGTTCAGGGCGGTCATGATGGCCGTGAGGCGGGTGAAGTCCGGCGGCTCCAAAAGCCCGGCCCCGTAGGCCGTCACCAATATGCCGGTGCCGAGGGGCTTTGTCAGCACAAGGGCGTCCCCCGGTCTCGCGCCGGCGTTTGTCCAGAGCTTATCCTTCTGCGCAAAGCCGGTGACGCACAGGCCGTATTTTGGACTGGCGTCCTCGATGGAATGGCCCCCGGCCACGGTGACGCCTGCCTCCGCGGCCTTGGCGTGGCCTCCGGCCAATATGTCCCGCACCTGCTCCAGCTCCAGGCAGGTGGGAAAGCACAAAAGATTCAGGGCCAGCGCAGGCTCGCCGCCCATGGCCCAAACGTCCGAAAGGGCGTTGGCCGCCGCCACCTGGCCGAACAGGAAGGGGTTGTCGAACATGGGAGGGAAGAAGTCCACGGTCTGAATCAGCACCCGCCCGTCCCCTAAATCATAGGCGCAGGCATCGTCCGAGGTGTCGAAGCCTATAAGGAGGCTATCCGACTGGAAATTCGGCAGCGCCCGCACCACCTGGGACAGCACGCCGGGGCCTATCTTGGCCCCGCAGCCGGAGCAGCTTGAAAATTCGGTCAGTCGGTGGCTCATTTGGAAAGCTGAAGAACCCAGACAGGCCCCTCCTCCTGCACCGTCACCTGATAGCCCGCGTGGGCGGCGAAGCGGGTGCAGTTGCCCTTGGCTGCGGCGTTATCCACGGCGATTTCCATGGTTTCCGGCTTGTCCTTCAGCGCCTGCCGGAGCATCAGCACCGGCTCCGGGCAGGAGCGGCCTATGGCGTCTATTCTCATGCTGCGTCCTCCTTTTTCCTGGCCTGACGGGTGTAGCACCAGGCGATGGCAAGCAAAACGATAAGTCCAATGATAACGGCAACGCGCCCGTTCAGCGTGGAGCCGGAGGCGGAGGAGGCCAGCCCGAAGTTATGGGCGAAAGCGGCCCCCAGGGCGAAGCCGATAACGGTCATGGCCGCGTCGGAGCTGCCCTCTCCGGACAGGATAAGCTGCCGCAGGGGACAGCCGCCCGCCAGCACGGCCCCTAGGCCGGTCAGCATCATGCCGAGAAAATTCCAGAGATGGTCGGTGTGGGCGATGGGCTGGTCAGCAAAGCCCAGGCTGAATTTGCCGGTGACGACGTTTAGGAGCAGCGCGCCGAGAAACACGCCGATATAGCCCAGCAGGAGGGTGTTGTCTCCAAAGAGCATCATGTCCCGAATACCCCCGGCCATGCACAGGCGGGTGCGCTGGGCGATGGCCCCCACGATGAGACCGGCCAGCAGGCTGAGGAGGATTGGCGCGTGCATGGAGCCAGGGCCTTCCTCAGAAAAGGCCAGCAGGCTCGGAAAGGCCACGAGAATCACCAGCAGCGCGACCTGAATACCGGGGAAGGCCGCGCCCTCCAGCGTGCTCTGTCGCTGGGAGGGGCCGAGGGAGAAGCCCTTGCTCAGGAAAAACACCCCCACGCCGATACCGGCCACAAAGCCGGCCAGGCCCACCAGGGCGTTCAAGTCCCCGGCGGCCAGGCGGATAACCATGCGGAAGGGGCAGCCCAGAAACACCAGCGCGCCCACCACGGTGAAAAAGCCAATCACCAGCCGGATCAGGGG
>JAJQHT010000113.1 GCA_021199595.1 Oscillospiraceae bacterium | reverse complement strand
ATACATTACTGCACCTCTAAAATGCTGCGGGACGCCATGCCGCTTCTACGCCAGGGCACCTTCATTGCTGCACATCTAGGGGGCACATGTGCCTGGATGAAGCAATGGAATATGTGGTTGGCTCGGCCATCTATCTGGATGTCAGCATGGCGCGGGTCTATAACTCTCTGGCAGCGTGCAAAAAGGCCATTTTAAACCATGACCCGGATAAGATACTCTTTGGTACTGATTCTCCCTGGGCCAGTCAAGCGGGAGCCATACAGGCCATCCGAGACCTGGATCTGGGGGAAGATCTTACAGAGAAAATACTAGGCGGCAACGCCATGCGCCTGCTGAACCTGTCTTGAAGTGGCTTTTTAGGAACCTCTGAATGAATTGGCGCAAAAGACCCGATGGAACCAAAGTCGCATTGATTCAGAGATCCCTTAAGACTATACAGAAGAAAAACAGAGATTTTTCATAAAAAATTAATGAGAAAGGGGCTTGTTGAATCGGTTCAGAAAGTATATAATAGCACGGGTAATTCCTTTAGCTTTTGTTGATAGAAAAATCAGAATACCTTATGAGGTGCTATGAAGTGAAGACATCCCGCTATGAAGTGTTTTTGAAAATTGTTGAGACCCAAAGTCTCACCCGGACGGCTGCCTATTTTGGATGTACCCAATCGGCGGTCAGCCAGCTTGTCCGCGCCATGGAGACAGATTTGGGTGTGTCGCTGCTGGTTCGCAGCAAGGGCGGCGTCCGCCTGACGGCGGAGGGGGAATACCTGCTCCCCAGTATGCGGCAGATTGTTAACGGCGAGCGGAGCGTATTTGAAAAATCTCTGGAGCTGCAAAACATGAACGCCGGCCTTATTCGTATCGGCATATTCACAAGCCTTTCCTGTCAGTGGCTCCCGCCTCACCTGAAAGCCTTCCGAGCCACCTATCCAAACATCGATTTTGAGCTGCTGCAGGGGGATATGGTGCAAATCTGTGACTGGCTGCGAAACGGCATGGTAGACATCGGGTTCATGACAAAGCCGGACTCTGAGGAATTTATTTTCCGGGAGCTGCTGGAAGATCGAATGAACATCGTCCTGCCGGTGGAGCATCCTCTGGCCAAGGGCGAGGTTAGTCTGGAGGACTTGAAGGATGAAACGTTTGTTCTCCTGGAATCCGGCTATAGCCAGACAACGGACAAAATGCTCCAAGATGCCGGCATTCGCCCAAAACGGCAATACACAGTGAAGGACGATTACACCGTCATGTCTATGGTAGAGAGCGGCCTTGGCGTCAGTCTGTTGCCGGAGCTGGTGCTCCAGCGCACGCCATATAAACTCTATACCTGGCCCTCCGATCCGCCCTATTACCGGCGGCTGGGCGTATCCTGGCTGCGGAAGGAGCAAAATTCCGTGGCAGTGAATAAATTCGTCCAGCGCCTGCTGGTGGATATGGGCCTTGAGACCGAAGCGTAATAAGCAGGGGAGACACTTGAAATACAGGCTGTCTCCCCTTGCTCATTCTTGAGAAAAGTATCATAAAAAAGATATTTTTTGAAAAGAATCACTTGACAGAGAAGCTTGTTTGTGGTATTATACCCCTTGCTGTGGCGGCGTAGCTCAGTTGGCTAGAGCACGCGGTTCATACCCGCGGTGTCACCGGTTCGAATCCAGTCGCCGCTACCATAAGGGGAGAATTTCTCCCCAATGTGGAGGCTTAGCTCAGCAGGTTAGAGCGCATGCTTCACACGCATGAGGTCGCGCGTTCGAGTCGCGCAGTCTCCACCACCTTTTGGCCCGTTGGTCAAGTGGTTAAGACACCGCCCTTTCACGGCGGTAACATGGGTTCGATTCCCGTACGGGTCACCAAACAGCCACGCGAACCGAACACCTGCCGCCGGTAGGTGTTGGGTCGTATGACCACAAAAAGAGACAGTCTGCGTTATTCGCGAGGCTGTCTCTTTTTTCTTAACATGAAATCGCTATTTGATTTTGGTTGAATTTTATGTTGAAATCTTACAGAAGAATGGGTATAATAGACGCAATCACTATGAAATTGGAGGGTCTCTATCATGTATGAGGTCACAAAAGATACTATTGTCTATGATGTAATGCTCAATGCACCTACAACACAGCCGCTGTTTGAGCGTATTGGGATGCACTGCCTTGGCTGTGCTTATGCCACGGGCGAGAGCATTGAGCAGGCTTGCCTTGTTCATGGGGTTGATGTGGACGGTTTTGTCAATGAGGTCAACGACTTCATCGCTGCTCACGCCTGATAGATACAGCGGCGGGAGCTTCCCGCCGCTTTTTTCATGAATATGACGATACATCTATCCCCCCGGCTGGATGCGGTCGCACGGGCCGTACCGCCGGGGGCCTGCGTTATTGACGTGGGAACAGACCATGCCCGTCTACCGGTATGGCTGGTGCAGATGGGCCGCGTCAGCCGCGTGATTGCCGCCGACCTGCGCCCTGGCCCGCTGGAAGGGGCTGCAGCCCTTATAGCCCAGACCGGTACGGAGAACCGTATTACCCTTCGGCTGACAGATGGCCTTTCAGGTCTTGGGCCAGACGATGGAGATACCATAGTTATCGCCGGAATGGGCGGGGAGAACATGATTTCCATTCTGTCCGCTGCTCCGTGGACAAAACAGGGGACATTCTTGATTCTGGAGCCGCAAAGCAAGCAGGCGGAGCTGCGGAAATTTCTTGCGAAAAACGGATACACTGTTATTACCGAGCGTCTGGTGAAGGATGGGGGACGGGTTTATCCCATTTTAACCGCGCGCGGGGGCGTCTCTCCGGTGTATTCCCCAGCGGAGCTGCATACCGGCCTGTATAGGCAGATAAGCGGTGACCCGCTTTTTGAGGAACACCTTGCCAGACTGACAGCCCGGGCGGCACTGGCCGCCCCCTATGATGACGCAGCGGCGGAAATACTTGAGGAATTGCAAGCGATGAAAAGGAGGCATTTGCCATGAAAACGGTACAGGAAATTTTTAACCTCCTGGCTCAAAAGGCCCCGGTGGAGAGAAAACTTGATTTTGACAACGTGGGCCTTTTGGTAGGCCGAGGAAGTCGGGAGGTACATCGGATTCTGACGACACTGGACATTGTGGATGAGGTGATAGACGAGGCTGTCGCTATGGGAGCGGAGCTTATTGTAAGTCACCATCCCTTGTTTTTTGATTTGAAGTCCGTGACGGATGCCACTTGGACGGGCAGTCGTGCTCTGACCTTGGCAGAGAACCGCATTGCGGCTATCTGTATGCATACGAACCTGGACGCGGCGGCCGGCGGCGTAAACGATGCGCTGATGACAGCCTTGGGTGGACGTGTCACCGGCCAGCTTGACCCAGCTTCCAGCATAGGACGGATAGGGGAGCTGGCAGGGGAGAGGCCCTTAGCTGATTTTCTGCCCCTGGTGAAATCCGTTCTGTTCTCCAATGGCCTGCGCTATCACGATG
>JAJQHT010000314.1 GCA_021199595.1 Oscillospiraceae bacterium | reverse complement strand
TCCAAAATTGCCACATCCCTTAAGCCATCGGCAACCATGGCTGTGAATGCAACTGTGAAGCAAATGCGTGCTGCGGGCGTGGAAGTTTTCAGCTTCGGCGGCGGTGAACCTGATTGGCCCACGCCGGAGAATATATGCCAGGCGGGAATACAGGCTATTCAATCTGGATTCACAAAATACACACCAGCCTCCGGCACTTCGGAGCTGCGGGCGGTCATCGCAGGGAGACTTAAAGATGACTATGGACTTACATATGAAAACAGCCAGATAATTGTCACCAGCGGTGGAAAGCACGCCATTTATGTGGCATTATGCTGTCTGCTTGACCCGGGGGACGAGGTCATATTGCCTGCGCCCTATTGGGTTTCCTATCACGAAGCCATTCGCATGGCTGGCGGAACGCCGGTGGTTGTTTATGCGCCCGAAGAACAGGGATTTAAACTGACAGCCGCTCAGCTGGAGGCTGCTGTCACGCCCAGCACAAAGCTGTTTCTTTTGAATAATCCGGGAAACCCAACCGGAGCTGTCTATACCTGTGAGGAATTGGAGTCTCTGGCGACGGTATGCAAAAAATACGATTTATATGTATTGTCCGATGAAATGTATGGCAAGCTGATTTATGACGATGCAGAGCTTGTCAGCTTCCCGTCCTTGAGCCAAGACATTTATGAACGGACAGTGCTGATAAACGGCGTTTCAAAATCTTATGCCATGACCGGCTGGCGCATAGGCTACGCGGCAGCCCCAAAGCCCATTGCGGCGGCCATGGATGGATATTTGTCCCAATCCACCGGTGCGCCTCCGTCCATCAGTCAGGCGGCGGCGCTGGAGGCCTTTTCAGGCCCGCAGGACGCTGTGGAACGTATGCGCCAAGGATATGATGAGCGGCGGAAATATCTTGTGGAGCGTTTGAACAGCATGGAGGGCGTATCCTGCACTGTGCCCAAGGGAGCGTTTTACCTGCTGATTGACGTGCAGGCCCAGTTTGGGCGGACTTTGGCAGGACGGATAATCAAGGATGACGCTGATTTTACCCAGACGCTGCTGGAGGCAGAACACATCGCGGTCACGCCGGGCACCGCATTTGATGCGCCGGGTTATGTACGCTGGTGTTATGCCTCGTCTATGGAGGAAATCGTAGAGGGCCTGAACCGACTGGAACGGTTCATCAGATAACCAGTATACATATGTGTTTCATCTCATATTAATTATTAAGAACTCAATGAGGTGGAGCGCAGATGTTTGAAAAAATAAAATGGTGGTATCCTTTGATTCTTATTCTTCTGCTGGCAGCTGTAACACTTGCGCAGTCCTCTGATGCGGAGGCTGCGGAGGCAGCGGTGTTGGATCCTGTGATGGTGATTGATGCAGGTCATGGCGGCGCGGACGGAGGTGCTGTGGCGGCGGACGGGACGCTGGAAAGCGACCTGAATCTGGACATTGCCCTGCGGTTGGAGGCCCTCGCAGCTTTCTGGGGTGTGGACACTGTGATGACAAGAAATAGCGCGGAGATAGACTACCCAGTCGAAGCAACCACCCTGGCAGCTATGAAACGGGCAGACCAATACGCAAGGGCCGCTTTGGTAAATTCAACTGCCGGGGCTGTACTCATCAGTATCCATCAGAATAATTATCCTGCCGCTGCCCCCTGGGGTATCCAGGTTTTTTACGGCAGTGCCGCCGGAAGCGACACACTGGCCACAGTCTTACAGGAAAACCTGACTGGGCAGCTATGCAGCAACACGCGACGGCTGGCAGAGCCTATTGACAGCAGCATTTATCTCATGAAAAAGGCAGCCTGTACAGCGGTACTGGTGGAATGTGGGTTTCTTTCGAATCCCGACGATTTGAGCCAGCCGCAAACCGAAGCATATCGCCTTGAACTCGCGACAGTTATATTGGCATCCTATCTGCAATACACACAAGGAATAACGACATGAAAGAGAAAACGATTTTTTTCTGCTCCGCCTGCGGTCATGAAACTCCGCGTTGGCTGGGCCAGTGTCCCGCCTGCGGGGCATGGAACACCATGACAGAAGCTCCTGCCGCACCGAAAGCAGCTGCTAAGACTCGCCCCGTCCGCCGGTCTATGCCGAAGCGCCTTTCTGAGCTGGACAGCCGGGACGATCCCCGCTTTTCCACTGGCATCCGTGAGCTTGACCGGGTGCTGGGCGGCGGTGCGGTGCGTGGCTCTATTGTTCTGTTCGGCGGCGCGCCGGGTATAGGAAAATCTACACTGCTGCTTCAGGCCTGTGGCACCATCGCCAAACAGGAGAAGATTTTATATGTCACCGGCGAGGAGAGCGAGCGCCAGATAAAAATGCGGGCCGAACGCCTCGGCGTGAGCCACGACAACATTTATATCCTAGCGGGGACAGATATTAACGACATCATTGCCGCCATCGAAGAGCTTGGCCCGGAGCTTGTGATTGTGGACTCCATCCAGACCATATATGACCCGGCGCTGAATACTGCACCTGGCAGTGTCGGTCAGGTAAAGCAGTGCGCTATGGAGATTATGCAGCTTGCCAAAGCCTCCGGATTTACGGCCTTTGTGGTTGGCCATGTGAACAAGGAGGGCGCTATCGCTGGGCCGAAGGTCTTGGAGCATATGGTGGACTGCGTACTGTACTTCGAAGGGGATGGCAGCTTGAGCTACCGTATCCTGCGGGCGGATAAGAACCGTTTTGGTTCCACCAATGAAATCGGTGTTTTTGAAATGCGAAGGGAGGGACTGCGGGAGGTACCGAACCCTTCGGAGGTCATGCTTGCCGGACGTCCTGCCGGTGTGCCGGGCACCTGTGTTGCCTGCGTCATGGAAGGTAGCCGTCCCATTTTAGCGGAGGTGCAGGCACTTGTTACACCCACAAGCTTTTCCGTTGCACGGCGTACCTCCAACGGATTTGATTACAACCGGCTATATCTGCTTCTGGCCGTGCTGGAAAAGCGGGGCGGTATGCGGGTGAATGCCTGTGACGCCTATATGAACGTGGTAGGCGGTCTCACGCTGGATGAACCAGCCGCCGATCTGGCTGCCTGTCTGGCCATTGCATCAAGCTTTCGGGATATACCCATGCCGGACAAGCTGGCTGCCGTAGGGGAGGTAGGATTGACCGGAGAAATACGCAGCGTTCAGGCACTGGATCAACGACTGTCCGAAATCGCGCGGCTAGGCTTTACCCAGTGCGTTATTCCGTCGCGAGTCCGAGGCGAGCTGAAAAAGCCGGATGGCTTAGAGCTTATCCGCGTAAAAACGCTGCGCGAGGCAGTTGAGAAGGTTCTGTGATGCTTCTGATAGGCGCACGATACCGAAACAGGCTAGAACGTCCGCTGGAACGGTTGGGAGCCGATGTGTACTGGCTTCCCGATGACCCGGCGCTGGACAGCCGTCTGGCTGGACACACCGATTTGCGAATTTTAACCGCAAAAAGACAGGCAGTTGTTGGGTTAGGGTTATA
>JAJQHT010000159.1 GCA_021199595.1 Oscillospiraceae bacterium | reverse complement strand
AGTCCGGGTCTGTCAGTTGGGGCTTGAGCCAGGAGTCTGGGTATAATGCGCTGATTTTTGCCGCCAATGGAGGACGCGTCATATTTGGCGACACTTCCGGGGAACGCAGCTATATCAATGGCCACGGCATGATAGGAAATGGAATATTTGCTACCGGCGCCGGACTGTATCGAGTAGAGAGCGAGTCCGATGGGGTTCTTACAACGGCTGGTACTGCGGAGGTGTATGTCTATAACACGGATATATGGGTGGACGGCTGGAACAGCCATGTGACGGACGCTACCCGCGGCGGGTTCGTCTATATTGAAGACGTGGAGGGCTACTCTGGGTATCCGGGCAGTGTGCTGGGCAACGGTTCCGGCCTGACTACCGATACCGGCGATGGCATGGTCATTGCAAAGGACAGCCACATTGAGGTCTTTGGCATGGCCTCCGGCGGAATGTATATCATCGGGACAAACTCCACAGGTGTGGCCGAAAACTGCTATATCAAGAGCTGGCTGGACGCCGGTGCAGTTTCTGCCTCCGGCGGACATATCATAGCGATTGATTCCACTATTATCGGTAAATCCGGGTTCCGAAATCGTGGCGGTTCTACGGGTGAGGCATCCTTTACCAACTGCTATATCGGCTCGAATAACGCCTATTATGGCACAGTGACACTGTTTGAGGGCCAGGAATACGAGGAGACGATTACCTTCTCCTATAACTACGATTTTGACGAGGAAACGGTTGCGTCTTATGTAACAAACCAGGTGGACGATGAGACGCTTGCGGTGTTTGAAATGTCCCTGCCCGGCAGCATCTTCCGCAACAGTCTTGGAAATACCGCCGATACTGCGCTGTATGATAACCTTTACTGCCTGGCTGGCGGCAACAGCTATAACGGAAAGTGGAGCTATGTTGAAGCCTTTGGCATCCCGTACTGTGGTCCAATGGCGAGTCTGCTTCCTATGTTACCTGCTTTGAGTTTGAGTCTGCCAGCATGACCCTGGAGCTTACCAATAACACCTATGGTTTTGAGAATGTAAATTATGACGAGGATGATGAGCGCGTGGTTAAGGACTACGATTATCTCATCGTTTCTGAGTTCGGCAGCTCGCCTACGCTGAACTTCTATGACCACGATGAGCCCGCCACAGGCATCATCTATAATGAGGGCTATACCGAAACACATCTGAATATGGGTATGCCCACCACAGGCGAGAGCGCGCTCACGGTCAATTTCTACAACACGGACTTCATCGGCGTATTCTGCGACGGGAACCTGGGCTTCTGGGAAACTGATATAACCTACGAGGACGTGAACGGTGTTGAGACGAATCTGAACGGCAATTATTTCGCGGCTGAGCCAAACGGACAGGGCGTATACAGCTTTGACGAGGACTCCACCTGGTATGTCTGGTCGGATTCCTATGTGGGCACGCTGACCCTGGCGGATGAGTCCTGCGTTCAGAGTTACGACGGAGAAGCCAAGACCGTGTATGTCTGCACCAAGCTGACGATTGGCGATCAGAGCTACATGGAGGGCGACACGGTTACTGTGGGAGCTGTTACCTTTGTTGTGGACAGCGAGATTTTCGGACAGGAGCCGGCCCCCTGGGAAGGCGAGTATACCATTACCGCGACAGTCGTTGCCGATGATGAGACGGCAGCCCGGGCGGCAACTGTTTCTGTACCTGAGACTGTGGCTTATAACGAGGAGTTTGAAATCGTTGTGGATGTGCCGGATGGCTACGGAATCGTCTATGTGACTGCCGGCGGAAAGATTCTGGGTGCAGATGAGTTGACCGTATGCACAGCAAGCTTCAGTGCGGAGGATGCAGGCCAGCTTATGATCGAGGTTGCCATCGCTCCCATTGAGGGTTCTGACGTCTGGAGCTATGCGGAAAATGAGGATGGCACGATCACCATTATTGGCAGCAGCAAATATACGGATGATGATAGCTATCAGTACTGTATCGTACCGGCTGAAATCGACGGCAAGACCGTTACAGGTTTTGGAAACGGCGCGGAGAACGTGATATACCGTTCCGGCTTGTATGCCATTCGGTTTCAGGAGGGAATAGAAACCTTTGCCTATCAGGCGCTGTATGATTTGAACGGTTGCGCCATCGGCATCCTGCCGGCTTCCGCCACGGAGATCGACACAGGGTTTGTACGTTCCATGCCGCTTGTGACATGGGGTATCCAGCAGTCCAGTGAGGCGTGTCAGGCGTATGTTGATGCCGCGTTGTATGATTATGATTATACCTATACCTGGCTGGAAGCAAATATTGAGGCAGCCGAAGCAGCTAACACAGCCTCCAGCGGCTCTGGCGAGGCGTCTGGCGAAGCTTCCGGTGAGGCGTCAATGGGCTGAGTGAGGTTAAAGGGAAAGCGTCATGAATACGCTTTTGTATCCAGCAAAGAAAAAATATCCAGGAAATAGACAGGAGAGCAGATCATGACGCTTTACCAGTTAATATACTTTATTGAGATCGCCCATTGCAGAAGCTTTTCCAGGGCTGCGGAGCGGTTATATGTAACGCAGCCCCACCTAACCAAGTCGATTGCGTCGCTGGAGCGGGAGCTGGACATGAAGCTGCTGGATCGAAGCACGCATCATGTCCGGCTGACGCCGGACGGAACCGACCTGCTGGAACGTATCGAACGTCACGCGGTAGCGCTGCAAAACGGCATTGAGCAGACAAAGATTAGCAGCAAAAACCATATGCACAAGGTGATTATCGGTATCAGTCGCGATGAGACAATTCCGGCAGAGCTGCTGGAGCTTGTGTGTGAAATGAACGCGGAAAATGAGGGATACAGATATTTTTTGGAACAAAATACCTATGTAGAGCTGATTTCCCGATTGCGAGGCGGAGAGTATAAGCTGGCTGTCACCACAGACCGAAATATGCGTACAGCTGTGGGCATTGACCATTTGATTTTGCGCCCGTTTGAGATGGTGCTGGCCTTGCCCAAAAATCACCCCATGGCGCACAAGGCGGATTTAAAGCCAACAGATTTTGGCAGCGAGCCGGTGTTCTTTGCGGTTCCTGAAACCCAGCGATGTGCTGAACGCGCTCTTTGACCGAGTTGGCGGTGTGTTCAATATGCAGCTTATGGATTCCCCGCGGGATATGATGATCAATGTGGAGGCCGGAGCGGGCGTAGCGCTGATAACAAGCTTGATAGATCAAAAGTCTTATCAGGATGTGATATTCCGTCATTTTGAAGAACCGCGGGACGCAGCTCAGTGCATTGCCTGGCGCAGCGATGAGGTGGACACTGCCGTCCTGACGCTTGTCGAAAGGATTCGCGAACGCTTATTGCCCGCATGATTTTTGGAGCTGCAGGGGAAACAATCGCAGGAAACAATAGTGGGAAACAATAGTGGGAAACAATAGTGGGAAACAATAGTGGCAAACCTGCTAATGGGTGTCAAGCCCAAAGCGCAAAAAATTCGCAGACAGCAGGCTGAGAAAAAAGAGC
>JAJQHT010000186.1 GCA_021199595.1 Oscillospiraceae bacterium | reverse complement strand
GCGGGAGGCGGGAACGTCAAAGCCGCCCACCCGGCGGGGCCGCCCGGTGGCAGCACCGTATTCGCCGCCGGCCTCCCGCAGCTCGGGGGCCGGCGCGCCGAAGAACTCGCACACGAAGGGGCCTCCGCCAACGCAGGAGGAGTAGGCCTTCATGATGCCCACCACGTTATCCAGCCGCTTGGCCGGGATGCCAGTGCCAAGGGGCGCGTAGGCCGCCAAAGTGCAGGAGGAGGAGGTATAGGGGAAGATGCCAAAGTCCAAATCCCGCAGTGCGCCGAGTTGGGCCTCCAGGAGAATGGATTTTCCCGCCTCGTCCGCACGGGTCAGGTAGTCTGTAGTGTTGCAGATATTATCCAGCAGCGGCTCGCCGTACTTCATCAGCCAGTCGTAAAGCTCCGTGGCGCTGAGGGGTTCGTGGCCGTAGCCGCCGACCACAGTCAGGTTTTTCCACTCCACGATGTCGCCCAGCCGCTCCTTTAAAACCTCCGGGAACAGCAGGTCGCCCATGCGGATGGATTTGCGCATATATTTGTCGGAGTACACCGGGCCAATGCCCCGGCGGGTGGAGCCTTGCTTTTTGTCGCCCATGCGATCCTCTTCCAGGCCGTCCAGCAGCTTGTGATAGGGCAGGCATACGGTGGCCCGGTCGCTGATTTTCAGGTTGTCAGGGCCGACCTCCACCCCCTTTTCCCGCAGGGCTGCGGTCTCTCCGGCCAGGTGTTCCAGATCGATGACCATGCCAGGCCCCATAACATTCACGGTCTCTGGGCGCAGGATGCCGGAGGGCAGCAGATTCAAAATGAACTTGCCCCGCTCGTTTACAACGGTGTGACCGGCGTTGTTGCCGCCCTGGTAGCGGGATACGATGTCATACTGGCTGCTGAGAAGGTCAACCATGCGGCCCTTGCCCTCATCGCCCCAGTTGATTCCCACGACTGCTGTAATCATGTTGCGTGTCTCTCCTTTTAAAGTTTCCCAGCGGGAAAAAATTTACACATTGGTGGTGGCCTGGATACCCAGGTCGTCGGCGTAGCGCCTCAGCACAGGCTCCGCGTATTGGTCGAGGAATGTCTGCGTCTGCTCTGGAGCCAGACCCACGAATTTCCGCACGTCCAGAACCTTTTCCAAGTCCTCCTGGGTCAGGTGGAAGGCAGGGTCGGCCAGAAGTCGATCCAGAAGGTCGTTCTCGCCGCCCTCCAGTTTCACCTTGGCGGCGGCGGCCTGGGAGTGCTGGCGAATGGCCTCGTGCAGTTCCTGTCGGTCTCCTCCCTGGGTGACGGCGTGCATGAGAATGTTTTCCGTGGCCATGAAGGGCATTTCCTCGTTCAGGTGCTTTTCCATCACCTTGGGGTATATCCGCCCGCCCCGAATGACGTTGATGATAAGCGTCAAAGCGCCGTCCGTGGCGAGAAACGCCTCCGGCAGGATTATCCGCCGGTTGGCGGAATCGTCCAGCGTCCGTTCCAGCCACTGGGCGGAGGCGGTGTCTGCCGTGTTTCTCACGGCGTTTATCACGTACCGGGACAGGGAGCAGACCCGCTCACAGCGCATGGGGTTTCGCTTATATGCCATGGCGGAGGAGCCGACCTGCTCGGCCTCGAACGGCTCGTCAAATTCCTTCATATGGGCCAGCAGCCGCAGGTCGGTGGCCATTTTGCACATACTCTGGGCGATGTCCGCCAGCACGTTCAGCACATAGGCGTCCACCTTGCGGGAGTAGGTCTGGCCGGACACGGGCATACAGGCGGAAAAGCCCATTTTTGCGGCAATTTTGTCCTCAAGGGCCACGACCTTTTCACCGTCGCCGTCAAACAGCTCCAAAAAGCTGGCCCCGGTGCCGGTGGTTCCCTTGCAGCCCAGAAGCCGCAGATGGTCAAGCTCAAACTCCAGCCGTTCCAAATCCATCAGCAAATCCTGGAGCCACAGGCACGCCCGCTTTCCCACGGTGGTGGGCTGGGCGGCCTGATAATGGGTGTAGGCCAGGGTGGGAACGTCCTTGTTCGTCCGGGCGAAGGTGGTCAGGGCGTCGATGGCGTTCACCAGAAGCTTCCGAATTTGGATAAGGCCCTCCCGGAGTTGGATGATGTCCGTATTATCTCCCACATAGCAGGAGGTGGCCCCCAGGTGGATAATGGGCTTTGCCTTGGGGCAAAGGTCTCCATAGGTGCGGATATGGGCCATCACATCATGGCGCAGGCGGCTTTCATATTCCGCGGCCTTGTCATAGTCGATGTCGTCCACATGGGCCTTCATCTCCTCTATCTGCTCGTCGGTGATGGGCAGACCCAGCTCCTGCTCGCTCTCCGCCAGGGCGATCCAAAGGCGCCGCCAGGTGGAGAACTTGAAGTCGGGGGAGAAGATGTGCTGCATGGTGCGGGAGGCGTACCGGGCGCACAGGGGATTTTCATAAATTTCTTTTTTCATTATTATTCACTCCACTGTGACAGATTTTGCGAGGTTCTTCGGTTTGTCGATGTCGCAGCCCCGCTGCAGGGCGATATAGTAGGCGAAAAGCTGGAGCGGGATGACCCCTAGGCTTGGCTGTAAAATCAAATGGGTGTCCGGGATGGTCAGGATGTTGGGGGCAATCTTCTCCATTTTGTCCCGCTGGCTCTCCGTGGTCAATGCCACCACGTCCGCGCCCCTGGCCTTGACCTCGACGATGTTGGAAACAGCCTTGTCAAAAAGCGGCGCATAGGTGGCCAGCGCGACGACCAGCGTACCCTTTTCGATGAGGGAGATGGTGCCGTGCTTCAGCTCACCGGCGGCATAGGACTCGGAATGGATATAGGAGATTTCCTTCAGCTTCAGGGAACCCTCCAGGCCCAGAGCGTAGTCCAGATTCCGGCCAATGAAGAACACGCTGTCATGGTTAAAATACCGGGAGGCCAAATACTGATAACGCTCCACGTCCTGCAAAACGGATTCCATCTTGCTGGGCATAGCCTCCAGCTCGCTCACAATGGCGGCGTATTCCGCCGGGTCTACCCGGCCCAGCACGTCCGCCATATAAAGGCCCAGCATATCCAGCAGCACGAGCTGGGTGCTGTAGGCCTTCGTGGTTGCAACGGCGATCTCCGGCCCGGCCCAGGTATAGAGTACGTCGTCCGATTCGCGGGCGATGGAGCTACCCACCACGTTCACGATGGAAAGGATATGCGCGCCCCGCTTTTTGGCCTCCCGCAGGGCGGCCATGGTGTCCAGGGTCTCTCCGGACTGGCTGATGACGATGACCAGGTTATCCGGCCCCACGAGGGGGTCGCTGTAGCGAAATTCAGAGGCAAGGCATACCTCCACGGGGATGCGCAGAAGCTTTTCCAGATTGTATTTTCCCAGCATACCCACATGATAGGAGGAGCCGCAGGCGATGATGAAAATGCGGGAGAGGCTTTTGATGTACTCCGCACCAAAGGACAATTCCTCCAGAACGACGCGTCCATCCTGAAGACGGGGGGCGACGGTTTGCCGGACGGCCTCCGGC
>JAJQHT010000212.1 GCA_021199595.1 Oscillospiraceae bacterium | reverse complement strand
TTTTTATAGTACGCGACATACTGCGTCACAAGCTCGTCCGAGGCGGACGCGTCTTCGCCGCGAACGGACGGCTCCTCCTCCCCCGCGTCGGGCAGCTCCACGCCGTAGCGCCGGCGGATAAAGCTCTTGGTCTGCGGGAGCTTGAGGATGAAATCGTCCATCTCCCAGAGGTCGCCGGTGACGCCCGGCTGCGGGGCCAGCTGCTTCGGATGCACGACGGAGACGACGCTCTGCCCCATGCCGCCCGGCGCGGGGCGCGTGCTGTCCCATTCGAGGACGAACAGCCCGCCGCCCTGGATGGGCACCGTGCGCTCCATCTGGTCGTTCAAAATCTCCATGGGCAGCTGGTCGAGCTTGTTGCGGAGCATATCCTCGATAAGCGCGGCGAGGCGCTCGTCCTTCCGGCGCAGGGCCGTCACCTTGGGCTGGGGGATGTTCGCGTCCACCTGCGCCTCGATAAGCTCCGCCGCGATGTTCCGCACATGGGGCGTGGAGCGCACCACGTCCCCATCGACCAGCTGGTCGATGCGGCTGCGGCCGCGGTAAATCTCCTCCCGCCTGTCCATCCGCTCCACCTCCGCGGCGAAGGCGCTGTCATAGCGAGCAAGCTTGTCCTGCCAGTATTCCAGCTTTTGTCGTTCGTTGGTTGTCATGGTTTCTCCTTTGTTTGTTGTGGTCAACGGCCAGACAGCAGGGGCCAGAGGCCCCCGCGCTGGCTATCGCGTTACAGGGTCGCGCCGCCGCTAAGACCGCCGCCGAGAACGAAGCGCCAATCTACGAAACCGGCGGAGAGGCGGGCATATCCATCCCAAATATTCTCGTCATTGGAACCGAGGCGGCTCGTAATCTCGCAGTCCACGCGGTCGAGCCACACCGCGCCGTCGCACTGGTCGTTGTAGGAGCTGTCCATCAGGAACCAGGGAGCGGCGTTGGCGCTGCCGATGTAGTCGTTGAGATACGGCCAGACGAGCACGCGCATGGAGCCGAAGAGGTAGTTGAAGTCGTTGTTCGCGGTGCCGGGGGCCTCATACGAGCCGAGGACGGCAAACACGTCGCGCTTCAGGGCGGCGATATTCGGGATGATGATGGTGTCCGGCTCGAGGCCGAGGGTCTCGCCGTTGTCGCCCTTATAGTTCTGCATGGCGGTCATGGCCGCGCCCAGCGCCTCCTCGGAAAACGCGTCGGAGAACATATTCCCCTGCGCCGCGCCGGAGACCTTGGCGGGGTGCGCGGTGCTGAAAAGGCAGAGGCCGTCCGCGCTCGCGCAGTCGAAGTCGAAGCCGTTGATGGTGACGCTGGTGCTGCCCTGGCTCGCCGTGCCAAGCAGATTCGCGAAAAACCGCTCGCGGGTGCGGTAGAAGGAATCGGTGAGCTTGGTGGCGCGCTTCGTCATTTCGCCGATCTTGTTGTCGTCGCGCATCTCGCGGGAGATGGCGATCTGGCTCTTCCAGACCTGGTTCACGATGGTCTTGGGATAGCCCTCCTCGAAGCCGCTGGTGGGGTGCGCGCCGTTCTCGCCGCCCACCTGCCAATCGCCCGCGGCGGTGACGCTCGTGAACGCCTCGGCCCAGTTCTCGCTCTTGACCTGGCGGAAAATCTTCGGGCCAATCTCCTTGACCTTCCAAGCCTCCGCCACGTCCTCAATGCAGCTCGCAATAGGGGCCTGATACTTGCCATAAAGCGTATCCAGCCGCCCGGAGCCTTCCGCAATTACAATGCTTGCCATGTTTTCATTCTCCTTTTCTTGTGTTGTGTGTTGGGTTGGTTATGGGATGCGTCTATCGTAGTGCCGGTTATGGGGGAACCGCCTCTCCTTTGGTGCCGGTTACGGGGGTAACCTCTCCGTCAGCGCCTTTGGCGCTGCCACCTCCCCTTTCAGGGGAGGCTTCCAGTATCGCACGCTGGTGGTTAATAACACACTGCGAAGCAGACAATCGTCTTAATTAGTGCGCACTCATGGAGAGGATAGTTTGCCACGCAGTTGGTTGAAAAAAGCAAACTTCAAGGCAGGATGCCTCCCCTGCGTCAGTGCCCTGCGGGTAAAAGGGGAGGGGGACCGCCCGCAAGGGCGGTGGAGAGGTTTCCCCCGTACCAGCACTACCCAAGAGCGCATCCCCGCCGCGTTACGGCTGCACGAACCGGACGCGGCAGAGGTCGCCGGCTTCGCCGCTGTCGGCGCTTAGGATGACGAGCGTCTCGCCGCCGTCGGCGGAGACGGTCAGGCCGTCGATGGAGACGGTTCCGCCCATGCCGGGGGTGATGTCGGCGGCAGCGCCCAGCGGGGCCTCATAGATGACATCCTCCGCGATGCGGCTCACGGGGATGTACTCGCCCGCCGCCGGGGATTCCCGCTCGCACATGGAGATGAAGTCCGGCGCGTCCGAGGGGACAAGCTGCCCGCCGTCCAGCACCAGCGCCTGCCCCACATAGATGCTCGCGGAGCCGCTCACAGGGTAATACTCAAAGGGCTTCGGCTGCCCGTCGTCATAGGAATAAGGCAAAAATGCCATGGTTGGTTCCTCCTTTGTCGTTCTTTGTCGAATTTTGTCGTTGTGTGTCGGTGGATGGGGTTTAACCTGGGACAGGTTATTGCGGGGTGGTTTTAACCTGTGTCAGGTTATTGCGGTGCAGTTTTAACCTAATTCAGGTTTATGTCAGACAACGCACCGGCGAGGGATTTTGTTCGCTGACGAGGCGCGGCGACGAAGGCGTACATCAGTACGTCGAGGAGCCGCAACGAAGCTCAGCGGACAAAAGACCCGCCATCCCCCTACTGGCGCTTATACGCCTGATATTTCCTCCACTTCCGCCTAATCTCCTGGTCGGAGATGCCGGGCTTGGCTAGGCGGAACTCGGCGGCTACCTCGGCGGGGACGGTGCTGGGGGAGGTCTCGCCGGGCTGGCCGGCGAGGGCGGTCAGGTGCTGGCGGGAGGCCACGCTGCGCATGGTCTGGCGGGATGCGGCCTCCGCCGCCTGCTGCATGAGCCGGTCGCAGCACGTCGCCTTATACGCCTGCACCAAATCCGCGCCCTTCCGCACGAGGCTGTAAAACGCGCCGTACTCCGGCATGGCGATGAGGTCGTCAAGGCTTTTGATGCGCCCGTCGAGCTGGCTTATCTGCCGCACCTGCTCCTCCGCCGCGAGGCGCGCACGCTCCATGCGGTTGCGCTCCCGCTGCCCCGCCAGCGCCGCACGCTCCGCCGCCAGCGGGTCGGTCTCCGGCGGCATGGCCTGTGGGGCCTGTGTTGCCTGGGGTGCAGGCTGCGTTGCCTGTGGTGCAGGCTGCGCAGTAGTTTGCTCCGCCATCAGGGACGTCACGCCCGGTTCCGTCCGCGCCGCCGACGGTTCCGGCGCGGCGGGGGCTGATTGGATGGTCTGCTCCATGTTCTCACTCCTTTGCTTTACTTTCCGCTGCGCAGGTCGCGCCCGCGCACGGCGCGGCTCTTATTCTTCCGCTGCCGCTTCTTCCCCGAGGGCACCTCCTGCGC
>JAJQHT010000184.1 GCA_021199595.1 Oscillospiraceae bacterium | reverse complement strand
GTCTCCACCTTTGCCGACGGCATTGCCGTGAAGACGCCGGGGGAGACCACCTTCGCCATGACCCGCGAATATGTGGACGACGTGGTGACGGTTTCCGAGGACGAGATCGCCGCCGCCATCCTGGCCCTAATCGAGCAGCAGAAGCTGATAGCGGAGGGGGCCGGAGCCGTCAGCGTGGCCGCCGCCATGTTCGACAAACTGCCCATCCAGGGGCAGAAGGCGGTGTGCCTGGTCTCCGGCGGCAATATCGACGTGAACATCCTCTCCCGCGTTATCACCAGGGGCCTTGTCATGGGCGGGCGCAACAGCGTTTTGCAGATCGCCCTGGAGGACAAGCCCGGCCAGCTCGTGGGCGTGTCGGAAATCGTTTCCCGCTGCGGTGCCAACGTGGTCTCCGTCCACCACGAGCGCTCCGACGCCAACATGGCTATCTCCAGCTGTTTCCTGAAAATCGGCATGGAGACCAGAGACTTCGCCCAAATCCAGACCATCAAGGACGAGCTGACCCGCGCCGGCTTCAAGATTATGGCGGATCGGATACAGGAAACATAAAAACCCGCCCCTTGACTTTTTGGCGGCGTTGTGCTATTTTATGTAGCGTCAAAATCGAATATAATTATGCCGTTTTCTCATTCCATCAGGCACAAAAGCAGGGAATGGGGAGGCGGCGTATTTTTTATGGAAGGAGTCAACTATGGAACAGAACAAAATGGCGGTGATGCCGGTCAGGAAGCTTCTGCTGACCATGTCCCTGCCGCTGATGATGTCGCTGCTGGTACAGAGCTGCTATAACATTGTGGACAGCATTTTCGTCTCCCGCCTGAGCGAGGAGGCCCTGACCGCCACCAGCCTTGTATATTCGGTGCAGTTTCTCATGATTGCCGTGGCGGTGGGTACCAGCGTGGGCATGAACGCCCTGCTCTCCAAGCGGGTAGGGGAGAAGCGCTATGACGAGGCCTGCCACGCGGCCACCACCGGCCTGTTTTTGATGGTGGGAACGGCGGTGATATTTTCCCTGGCGGGGCTGCTGTTTTCCGGGGCGCTGGCCCGGAGCATGACGGACGACCCGGACTTGCAGACCCTTTGCACCCAATATATGCGGGTGTGCGTGGTGTTCTGCTACGGCATATTTTTGCAGACCTATGGCCAGCGGCTTCTGCAGGCGGTGGGGGACACGGTGCTGAGCATGGTGTCCCTGATAGTGGGGGCCGTGGCCAATATCATCCTGGATCCCATTATGATATTCGGCCTGCTTGGCTGTCCCGCCCTGGGCGTTACCGGCGCGGCGGTGGCCACGGTCATTGGCCAGAGCCTTGGCGCGGTGGCGGCCCTGCTGTTGAACCGGCTGAAAAATCCGGTCATCCATGTGCGCCTGAAGGGCTATCGCTTCCGCTGGCGGGATGTGGCGGATATTTACCGGGTGGGTATGCCCACCATCGTGATGCAGGCCACCGGCAGCGTCATGACCTTCGCCATGAACCAGATTCTGCTGACCGTGTCCTCCACGGCGGTGGCCTTCTTCGGGGTGTATTATAAGCTCCAGAGCTTTGTGATGATGCCCATGAACGGCCTGGGCCAGGCGGCCATTCCCATCGCGGGGTATAACTACGGGGCCAAAAACGGCCTGCGGATTCGCGAGACCTGGCGGGCGCTCGTTCCTGCGGCGATTTTGATTGCCCTGGTGGGAACAGTGCTGTTTCTGCTGCTGCCCGGCTTTTTGCTGAACCTGTTCGCCGCCGGGGAGGAGCTGCGGGCCATCGGCGTTCCTGCCCTTCGGATTATCGCTCTCACCTTCCCCTGTGCCGCCGTCACCATCGTCAGCGGCTATTTCGCCTCCGGCCTGGGAAACGGGGTGGTGAACATGGCGGGGGGCGCCCTGCGCCAGCTCGTCCCTCTGCTGCCTCTGGCATGGCTCTTCACCGCGAATCTGGGAATCAGCTGCACCTGGTATGCCTTCTGGGTCTCCGAGGTCGCCGCCGTGGTATACAGCCTCCTGTCCGTCCGGCATGAGATGAAGAAAAAAGTGACGCCCCTCCTGTCCTAAGACAGGGGAGCGTCATAGAGTAGGGAGGTGTATTTTCTGCCCCGTCTCCCCATTAGGAGGCGGGGCGAGGCTTGTTACGGACTTGTTAAGAGACGGGCTTGGCGCGGTTCTGGCGCAGGCGCTCCAGAGCGTTTTTCATGTCCTCCACGTTGACGAAGGAGAGCAGCTGCTTGACAAGAACTTGGGGATCGGTTGTCATGCCATTTTGTATCCAGGCCAGAAGGATGCCTGTGCTGGCGTAGGTATAGAAGTCTAACACGAAGGCTCTGTCCTCCGGAGTAGCCTCCAGATGGGGGGCCTGCTCGGAAAGACCATCCTCCAAAAGTCTGTGTGTCATTTCATAGAGATAGCGTTCTACCTCCTCCCGCCGCATAGAGCGGAGAAGGTTTATCAGTTCTGGCTTATTCTCCTGAAGGGCGTGGAGGAAAGCCAAAAAGAGCTGCTCGCTGGAGTCGGTGTCCTGGCACTGGGCAAGAATCTGCTCGGCGTTATCCTTCAGCGTCCACTCGATCAGGTCATAGATGTCCTTGAAATGGTAATAGAAGGTCATCCGGCTTACGCCGCAGTCCTCCGCAATATCCGTGACGGTGATTTTGCTCAGAGGCTTCTGGCGAAGCATTTTCCGAAGAGATGTGGACATGGCTTTTTTTGTGGTTTGTGACAATGGTATACCCTCCCTCCCGCGGCGGCAGCCGCGGGTTTCACGTTCGGCCCGGCTTTTCGGGTTTTCTTAAAAATAAAACAAATCCTCAAACTTGGTGTTCAGCGCTATACACAGGATGAAGGCCAGCCTGGCCGTGGGACTGAAATGGCCGGTCTCAATGGCGCTGATGGTGTTGCGGGAGACCCCGACCATCCGGGCCAGCTCTGCCTGGGACAGCTTTTGTCTGGCTCTGACTTCCCGGAGATGGGTTTTCAGCACCATCTTTCTCTCGTCCAGTTCGTTCATAGGGAACCTCCTATGATGACAAGTTTTCTTTGCATATATTTTTATTATTTTATCATTGCCTAGAAAACTTGTCAACAATTCTGCCATTCTTCGCGCTATGTCTTTTTCGACATTATTCCTCCAATCCCGGGAGGTTTCGGAGTATTTCGATCTGTGTTACTTTTCCGTTTCCGGCCCGGAGGATACGCATCTGGCAGTCGTCCAGGGGGACGGAGGTTCCTGTGACGATGGGCAGCTCCTGCCGGTTACATTCCCGCTCCAGGACGGCCAATAGGGTGTCTCCCTCCTGGTGGGGGATGTTGAGGCCCAGCAGCCGGTTCACGGTTTTGACCTTCATCCTTGCCCGGAAAACAGTCTCGTCCTTGTCCCCAAATTCGCAGAAAAGGAACTTTCTTGTGGCGAACAGCACCGCAATGGTGCATACGCCGACCAGGCTTGACCAGGTGGAAGTGTGGTCAACGATAATCTGCCGGGCGATGGCAAACAGCAACACCTCGAACACCGTGTTGGAGG
>JAJQHT010000280.1 GCA_021199595.1 Oscillospiraceae bacterium | reverse complement strand
ATTATATACACATGACATTCAGGTTATTTCAATATTCAACATCAACAAAATAGACATAATTTCAACAAACCATTTATGGATTTTAACGAAAGGAGACACGATGGAAAAGGAGTTGGGTCAGCGGGCCTTGCAGACCCGTGACATGATATTGGCGCAGGGCATGGCCCTGATCCAGGAAAAAGGCTTCCGGGAGACCTCTATCCGGGATATATGCGAGGCGGCGGAGGTGTCTGTGGGGACCTTCTATTCCTACTTCAAAAATAAGGGTGATTTGTTCCGCTACCGCTTTCAGGGGCAGGACCGTTCCTTCACAGATTTCCTGGAGGACAGCACCACCGACGGCACCGCCAGCCAGCGGCTTCTGCAATTCATCCGCTACTATACCTGGCTGAACCTGGGAACCAGCGATGATCTACGCCACATCTTCTTTGACCAGGACGCCGATTTTTTTACTGTGAAAAATCCGCTTTACAGCGTCTTATATGATATTATCCGCCAGGGGCAGGAAAGCGGTGAATTTTCCAGGAAGAACAGCCCGGAGAAGGTAGTGGAATTTGTCCGTTTTCTTTTGCGGGGCATCATTTACGAATGGATTATGACGGATTTCGTATTTGATTTGGAGGCCGTCACCACCGACTGTGCGCAAATGCTTCTCAGCTTCCTTACAGCGCCGCAGCCGCCGCAAAAATGATATGGAACGGCCCCCATCTCTCTGGCTGAGGAGATGGGGGCAGCTTTATGCTCTTATTCATTTGCCGCCTCTTATTGCTTCAGCTCTCTGCGTTCCATGATCGTCCCATACAGCGCCTGGGCCGCAGTGGTCATATAGCGATCCGGCGCAACGGCGACGCCGCATCGCAGCACACAATACTCCTCCTTCAGCCGGCACAGCCGGAGATTGGCCTCCCACGGGCCGCTCCCACTGCTCAGTTGGTGACGAAACACCCGCTCCGGGACAAACGCCACCCCAAGACCTCTGCTCACAAGCTCGCCTATCATGCCTGAATAGTTGCTGGCGACCCGTACCTCCGGCTTGAATCCTGCTCTGGCGCATATCTCATAGGTAAGCAGCTCCATTTCTCCGTTGGAATTGTTGCACAGAAACGGTCGCTCCTTTATATCCATCAGAGAGATCGTTCCCTCCTGATCCAGCGGGTCTCCGGCACATACCAGTATACCCATCCGCTCGGCGTACAGCTCCGTCCATTGCAGCTCTGGGCAGTCCAGGAAGCCGCCGCCCACGGCGATGTCTATGCCGCCGCTTATCAGGCTTTCCTTCAGAGCCTCCGGGGACAGTTGATGCTGAGAGATCCTTACCTTCTGGTGCGTCAGGATAAAGTCCCGTATACTCGCCTGGAGCCAGGTCTGGTCGGAGCTTGGCAGCGTGCTGCCGATACATATCTCTCCCACGCCGCCAGCCTGTATATCTGCGATATGCTGGCGGATGTCATCCAGCTCCGAAAATATTGCCTCCGTATGCTCCAGTACCGCCTGGCCGTATTGATTCAGCTCGATGCTTTTGTTTTTCCGCTCAAACAGGCGGACGCCCAGATCCTCCTCCAGCCGGTTGATCGTTTTGGAAAGCGCCGGCTGGGTGATATGCAGTGTGGCGGCGGCGCGGGTAATATTTTTCTGCCTGGCTGCCTCCCGGAAGCATTTTAATTGATTCAGTTCCATGTCTGCTCTCCTTTTAATTTATTCCATTTGTGAATTAATAACCTGAACGTCATATAATTATAATATGGCAGGAATTTGACAGAATGTCAAGCCCCAATCTATAATGTGCTTGCAAAATGACAAAAAAATATTTAGGAGGTCGAAATGAAAAAAATCATTGCCCTGCTGCTTGCCGCAGCCATGCTCCTGGCCTTATGTGCCTGCGGAGCCACTACGGATACAGAAACCGAAAGCGGCGCTGCCGAAGTGGAGGCCGACGCTGATGCTCCTGTGACAGATACCGGCGACGCCGAGGAAGAAGCCACGGAAAGCTCTGCCGGCAACTTCGACAACGAGCCCTATTATGAATGGAGCATGAGCACCTCTCAGGTAGACAACAACTGGTATGCCCTTCTGATGGACGAGTTCGCCGCTGAGGTGGAAAGCCGCACGGACGGCCACATCACCATCACCGTTTACCACAACAACACCCTCGGCTCCCCGGAGGATATTTACAATGGTATGGTAAACGGCACCATCGACGTTGTGAACCTGGGCATGAGCCAGGCCGGCACCTTCCCTGTGAACGACATCACGCAGGTTCCCTTCCTCTGCGAGGATCCCTATGAGGCTCTGGCCGTGCTGAACGCGCTGTATGAGGCCGGTTATATGACCGAGTACACCGACAACGGCTTCCATCTGCTGTCCTTCCATCCCACGGACATTCAAATGATCTGCCTGACAGACACCCAGGTGGAGAACATCAGCGACTTCAGTGGTCTGAATATCCGCGTGAACTCCGGCTCCATCGTGAGCGCGATTGAGGCCTTCGGCGCCACTGCGGTCTCCATTACCACCACAGAGGTCTATATGTCCCTGTCCACCGGCGTGGTTGACGGCGCCGTCTCCAGCCCCTCCGCCATGCTGTCCTTCGCCTTCAACGACGCTTGTGACTATCTCTATGAGGTGCCGCTGGCCATCGGCTGCAACTATCTGTGCGTCAGCGATCTTTCCTGGAACGAACTCAGCGACGAGCTGAAGGCCGCCGTGCAGGAAGTCGCCGATGAAATTCAGGAGAAGTACATGGTGGAGAATATCGAGGCCATGAACGAGGCCATTGCCGCCTTCAAGGTGGCCTATGAGCCTACCGACGAGGCTCTGGCGGAAATGTCTGAGGCCACTGCCTTCATCCGCGACGAGTGGGCCGCCGACCTGACCGCCCAGGGCTATGACGGCGAGGCCATCATGGATCTGGCCGAGCAGACCCTGGAAGCCTATCGGGCTGCCAACTGATTTGAATCGTGATCCGTTTGTATATCCAGCACAAAGGAGGGGGAGCTTATCCCCTCCCCCTTCTTTGCCATTCCTCCATCGGAAGGAGAGTGATTATTCTTGGAACCCAATAAAGAACAAAGCCGCACCCCATGGGAATGCGTAACAACGGTCATTCACGCCGTGTCCAATTTCTGCGTGTGGATATCCGGCATTATTCTGGTGCTGATCGCCGCGCTGATATTTGTGGAGGTCTTTGCCCGCTATGTGCTGCATAACTCCATCACCGGGGTGCAGGAAATCTGTGAGCTGTTTATCGTGGTGGTTTTGTATTTTGGCCTGGCCTATTCCACCTATACCCGCTCCCATGTGCAGATAGACGTAGTCATCAACGCCTTTCGCCCCGATATACGGATGATCACCTGCGGCATTATGTCCTTTCTGTGCATCCTGTTCTGCGTACCCGCCGCCATCCAGGTATACCGCCAGGGAATCATATATCTTGGAAACGGCAAGGCATCGTCCTTACTGTTTATTCCCCACTGGCCCTTCTATATGGCCGCCAGCTTCGGCCTTTGGC
>JAJQHT010000203.1 GCA_021199595.1 Oscillospiraceae bacterium | reverse complement strand
GAATATAGGCGGATAAAAATAGATAATCTGTATTCTTGACTGTTGACAAGTTATTTCCCCCTTGCCAATATGATATAGGCCGCCATCACGAGAACAGCTCCGCCGCCACCTGGGAGGCCATATCCTCCCGGGCCTGGGACATCAGCACCTCGATGGTGCAGTTGACCGAGACGCTGCCCTTTCGGCAAATCAGGCCGCTGGTAAAGCTTCCTGTCTCGCTGGCGAGGGTCAGCCGTCCGGGCTTTCCGGCCACAGTCAGCTTTGCATTCGCTTTGGACAGCACCTTGCTGCCAATGGTCTTTTTATCAGCCGCGGACAACACCAGCTCCTCCGTCCCGGTAACAGCCGCTCTCGCGGCCAGAGAGGCCAGGAAGTTGATGTATTTGTCCCCGGATAAAGCCCGGATTTTCTCTTCCGCCTTGACAAACGCCTCCGCCACAATCTCCTGCTTGCAGGAAAGGACGCTTTTCCGCGCCTCCATGTCGGCGGTCTTTGCCAGACGCTGAGAGCGCTCCTCCGTGGCTTTTACGCCCTGGCGAACCTTCTCCCAGTAGTGCTCCTGGGCTTTTTTCTCTCCCTCCTCGCGGATGCTGTCGCACTGTGCCTTTGTCTCCTCTGCGATACGGGCGGCATCCGCCACCGCATCTGCCTCGATGCGGGCGGTGATTTTGTCAATGCCGTTCATAGCGCCGCGCCTCAGACCGCCTGGAGCAGCATCAGGATAGACGCGAGCAGGGACAAAATTGCATAGAACTCAACCACGACGCACATGATGATGCCCCTGGACCAGTCGTCAGGATTCTTGGCCATCAGGTTTATAGAGGCCGCAGCCGTCCTGCCCTGGGCGACAGCGGTGATATAGCCGCCGATGGCCATGGGGATGCAGGCGCTGAAAACGCTGAAGCCCTGGGCCAGGGTCAGATCCAGCAGGCCGGAGCCGCCGAACAGACCAATCTGCATCATGGCCATGAACCAGACCACCAGGCCGTACAGGCCCTGGGTGCCGGGCAGCACCTGCATGATCAGGCATTTGCCGAACGCTTCTGGCTGCTCCGCCAGAAGGCCGGTGGCCGCCTCGCCCACGCAGCCGGTGCCCTTACCGGAGCCGGCGCAGCTAAACCCTACCGCCAGGGCGCCGCCCAAAAAGGCCAGGCCGAGGCCGCCGAAATTACTGAGAAGTTCCATGGTTAGATTTCCTCCTTGATTATATCCACATATTTTGTATTGACAGTCAGCGGCTTAAAGGCTTTGCCGCCGTCCTTGTAGAAACGATTGAAAAATTCCAGCACCTGTAGCCGCAGGTCATGGACAAAGCAGCCCAGCAGGTTCAGCCCAAAGTTCAGGGCGTTGCCAATCAGGGCGATAATGATGAACACCACCACATTCCCCGTCATGGCGCCCAGGGTGTTGAACACCATGGCGATAACGCTGCCGGCAAGCATCAGGGCCATCAGGCGGGAATAGGACAAAATGTCGCTGAAATAGCCGGTGACGCCGTTGTATATCGCGCCGAACAGGCCGGTCAGACCGCCGATAAAGCTCTTTTTCTGGACGAACTGGCCAACAACCAGCAGCACCACACCGGCCACCAGCAGCCACGGCACCCCCATAAACGCCAGCACCGCGCCAATCAGAATATACCACCAGGCCACCTCGTCAAACAGGGCACTGAGAAATTCATGGTTTTTGCACTTATGCACAACGCTGACGATCATGCCGGTGAAGATCTGAATCACGCCGAGAACCAACGACCCGATCAGGATCATCATAGTATCGTCCAGGGGCGTGAACAGGCTGGGCATGGCGGTGAAGGTAGTGTCCGGATTTATGACCGCCGCCAGCTGAGGCAGAAAATCGCCAAAGAAACCGCCGGTCAGCGCGCCGAACACAAATGTGCTTATGCCGCCCAGAATCATCAGTGTCATCAAATGGCCCGCACCGCCGCGGGGCTTCACCTTGGTTTTTGCCACAATGCCGATAATCAGCATCAGCAGGCCATAGCCCATATCCGCGAACATAATGCCGTAAAACAAAATAAAGAACGGGAACATCAGCGCGTTGGGATCCACCCCGTCGTAAGCAGGCAGAGAATACATCTCCGTGATGACGTTCATGGACTGGACGAGCTTTTTGTTTTGCAGCTTCACCGGCACGTTGGGATATTCCTCCGGCTCCGGGTCGGAAAACTCCCAGGCGCAGTCAAGCTTTCCCAGTGCTTCCTCCAGCCGCTCCATGTCTGGGGCGGGACACCAGCCCTCCAGGGCCACAATATTGTCCGTCCCGCGGAGGCGTTCGCTGGCCTCGGCCCGGGCCACCTCCGTGGTCAGCCTATCCGCCGTCAGGCGCAGATTTGGGGCCTGCGGCCCCTGCTCCACCACCTGCGCGGTGATGTCCGCCTTCTGGGCGGCAAGTTCCGCAAGCTGCTGTTCCCGGGCGGCAATGCCCTCCACAGCGGTGCCGGTCTCGCCCGGAAAAGCGGCCTGGCCGCATCCTGCGTCCTTGAGGGCCTCCTCCACGGCGGCCATTTCCTGACGAAGCGTGATGACGATAAAGCAGTGCTGCTGCTCATCCTCGGAGACCAGCATAAGCTCCGCCTCCTGGCACACCTGCTCAACAACCTCTTTCACGGCGGCCATATCAGTCTCCGCCGGGGCTGTGCCAAGCAGCACGCCGCAGGTCTTGGTGCCCGCGCCGCTGAGGGGCGCGTCTAAGGCTTCCCAGGGGCGCAAAGACTCAATCTCCGCCCGCAGACGGCTCTCATCGGCGGTGATGCGCTTGATCTGGCCATCCCAGTCGTTCAGCTTCTGGGCCAGCGCATAGTCCCGTTCACGGGCTTCGCCGTCCAGAAATTCCGTTTCCCGTACCTCCGGGCGGGAGGACAGGAGCTTTTTCTTCATTGGGGCATAACGCTCCAGAACCTTGATGGCGGACTGCATTTCCGCCTGGCGGTTCCTGGCGTTCATAAGCCCCGCCCTCTCCGGGCGGAGCAGCGCCGCTGTGTCCGGGTCTGAAAGCATCTCCTCAGGCTCGTGCACCTGCACGCACCCCAAATGCACCAGCGACCGCATCAGGTCGTCCCGCTGGTCGCGGATGGCAATGACGCGGAGCTTTTTCATTCTGACAATGGACATCAGCCGTTCACGATCCTTTCCACAATTCCGTCCACGACCTCATCCATTCTCCGATCGGCCTTGGCCTTCATCGCCGCCTCCTTGTTGCGGGTGTTGGACGCGAGGGCGTTTGCGTCCTCTTTTGCCTTTTCATCCGCCTTCCGGGTCAGCTCCTTCAGCTCATCCTCGGCCTTTCCGTCCGCTGCGGCAATCATCACCGTCACGGCATCCTCCGCCTCCTGGACGGTCTTTTTCGCCTCCGTCACGGCGGCGGCGCGAATCTGCCGTGCTTTTTCCTCCGCCAAGGCGATGGTATCCAACGCCTCCAATGACATATAAAAACACCTCCAACACAGGCTTTCTTCCCGTTATCCGTAAAATGGTCAAAAAGCTGTCACGGAT
>JAJQHT010000265.1 GCA_021199595.1 Oscillospiraceae bacterium | reverse complement strand
CCCCCGCCCTGCGCAATACGCAAAAAAGGACGCACCGCTTCAGGTGCGCCCTTTTTTGTATGATGTTTTTATGCCAAATCAATCAGCAGCTTCCTCGGTCTCTGCATCGTCAGGAACGGTCTCCGGGGTGCCGGTGCCTGTGGTCAGCGTCCAGGGATCAACAGTGGGAATGCCGTCATTTGCGATGAAGGTATCCAAATCATCAACACCCCACATGGAAACGAACATATCATACATACCAGACTCCACGATGTCATAGTAGGTGGCGCCCAGCTTATCGTCCGTGTCCTCGGTGCCGACAGCGTAATAAGCGCAATCCATCAAATACTGGACAAAGCCGTCCTCGTCAGCAGTATAGGTCTCGGCATCGTCAGCGGTGGGGATATGCTCATTGACGGACTGGTCAAGCACGTTGCCGGTCTGGGCACCCATATCCTCGGCTTCGCCGGAAGCTACCTCGCCGGAAGCCTCACCAGAAGCAATCTCGCCGGATGCTTCGCCAGACGCCTCACCGGAGGCATCGCCGGCGTCAGAAGCATCACCCTCGGCCTCGGCCACTTCCTCCTCGGTGGGAGCTTCGGCCTCATCCTCAGTCTCTTCGGTCTCCTCTACGGTCTCTTCCGTGGTATCCTCCGTTTCATCGGTGTCGGAGCTGCCGCAGGCGGCCAGCGCAAACACCATTACCATAGCAAGCAAAAGTGCAAAAAGCTTTTTCATCAACATAAATCCTCCTTAATGTATATAACAAAAGTGATTATCCGTCCTCCACCTCTCTATGTCAAGGGAATATTAAGTAAATTTTAAAAGATTTAATATTTTTGTAATATTTCCCATGAATTGTTCCGTTCAAGTCATAGAAAATGGAGCTGGCCTCCATTTCGGGAAAACCAGCCCCATTTCATATTAACTTCCGGTTACAAGATTATTGCAACGAAAGCCCTTGCCCATCAAGACTGATACTGGGCAGCAAACTCCTCAAACGTCATGGCAACGCCGGAGTTCAGCATTCCGCCATAGAGCATCTCTGCCGGGAAGGACACATAGTCCCCAGCTTCGATCAGGGGCATAAACTCGTTCTCCACCTGATCCTCGGTCAGGGAGGAGTTGACCTCCATCTCAGCCAGCAGCCACTCATGGATATACGCCACATAAGCCTCTTCCACGCTGAGCGTATAGGCAGCATCGCCAGCTTCAGCGGAGGCAGTCTCGGCGGGGGTGATAACGATCTCACCCTCATAGGTACCGGCAGCGATCTCGGTCTCCACGCCGTCAACGGTCATGGTGCCGACGATGGTGGAGGTTTCGTCGATGGTCAGCTCGGTCAGATAAGAGGTCTCAGTAACATTCCAGACAGAGCCGTTGGTGATGGTCAGAATCAGGCCGTAGCCCTCGTCATGATATGCGCCAAGCTCAGTGGAGGCGGCATAGCCAATCTCCTGAGAGGAGTTGTCGCCGGAAGCGAAGGTGGTCACTTCCCAGGTATCCTGGCCCAGGGAGATAGCGCCGGTGATGTTGGAAGCATCCAGGGTCACATCCAGGCTACGGGCAGTACGCATACCCTCCCCAGCGGGGCCGCTGGTGGCGGTGTACTCGTCACCCTCCATGGCGGCGGTGTTCAGGATGTTGCCGGTCATGGTGGAGTTGGAGATAGTGACGGTGGGAGCCTCGCCGGAATTCTCCGTGCCGGAACCGGAGTCGGAGTTGTGGATGAGCTTCACAATGCAGTTGGAATCGCCAGAACGATAGATGGTGTGGTCATATTCCTCGTCCACGCCGTTCACAGTGCCAAACTGCTCGTCCACGTCGGCCATGTCAACGCCGAAAGCCTCAGCCACCTCGGTGTCGATGGTGTAGGTACCGTCGAAAGCGATAGTGCAGTTATCAAAAATAACGGTGTTGGCCGTGTCGCGGAGCATAACGCCGGCCTCGCCAACGTGCAGCTCGGTGTTCTGGAAGATAATGTCGCCGGTGCTGTTGCCGGAGTGGGTCATAACGCCGTACATACCGACATTGATGTAGCAGTCCACGAAGGACACAACGCCGCCGCCGGTCTCGACTGCCGCATAGTCAGGTGTGTCGATGATGGAGCCGGTGAAGTAATCCTCGGCGCCGCCGTCAGAATAAGCGCCGTAGCCGCTGGTCAGGACAGCAATGTAGCTGTCGTTGATGTGGAGCTCGGTAGGCGCATCAGCGCTAGTGTAAAGGCTGTCGCTGTCGGTGCTGAGCGCGCCCCAGCCCTGGGAGATAACGATGGAGTTATTGTAGGTCACGCAGGAGGCACCCACAGCGTTGGTGGCGCGCACAGAGCCTTCCAGGAACAGTCCCGGAGGGCAGCCCTGAGAGGTGGACAGGGTGGGGTCGGAAACCGCGTAGAACGTGGAATCGTTCACCGTCACGGTGGCGGCGAAGCGGGTGAACAGGGTGCCGCGGCCAGGGCCTCTGGTGATGACACGGAAGTTGTTCAGCTCGGCCACCGCGTTGTCGGAAACATAAACCGCCGCGCCGAAGCCGCCCATGTCGTTGCTGCCGGAACCGGCATAGTCGATGACATAGTCGCTGAGGACAACGGTCTCAGGCTCGGCAAGGCCAAGGTTTGTATAGCTGCCGGTGCTGCCATTGTCCACCATATCCTGCGCAATCTCCTCCACCGTCAGGCTGGAATCATAGCCCATAGAGTCGCAGAAGGCTTCCCAGTCGGGATAGTACTCGCTGGTAATGTAAGAGAAGTTGATCTTCTCAGCCACCAGCTCCGGGTCGGAATCGCCGCCCAGAACGAACGCTCCGGTGTTGCGGATAATAATAGCGTTCACGTCGTTCTCGGTGGTAGTAATGTAGGTGACGCCGTCCTCCTCGGTAACGCCGTCCATGGTGCTGAGGCTCTCGTCCAGCTCGCCGCCATCATAAGCAATGGAGGCGGTGGTGACAAGCTGCTGCACCTGGCCCATGGCTACGCCGTCCAGAGTGATGGCCTGGTCAGGATTCGCCGCCGCGGAATCGGTGACCGTGGCAGAGGAGGCACTGGCCTCATCGGATGCCGCTTCGTCAGAGGCAGTCTCCTCAGCAGCAGCCTCGCCGGATGCAGCCTCATCAGATGCAAAGGCCGCGACGCTCAGACTGAGCAGCATGGCGATGCACAGGAGGATGCTAAGCAGTTTCTTCATGTGTGTACTCCCTTCAATTTCGATAAAAATCAGATGTCCCGCCACCCGGTACGGACGGCGGGAGACATCTTGTTAAATTATAACGCAATAGTTTATTTGATGTCAATGAAAATGTGAAGAAATATTCCACGAAAGGCAGCGCACGCGCCGCTGGCCTTCCAACAAAATAAATGCCTCAACACACGCCCTGCCAGAGCATTGCGTCAGCAACCTTCAGGAAACCGGCAATGTTCGCGCCAGCCTGGATGTCGCCCTTTTTGCCGTACTGTTCGGCGGCCTGAGCGCAGGCGGCGTAAATGCCCTCCATGATGTCCTTCAGCTTGCCGTCAACCTCCTCGAATGTCCAGGACAGACGATCGGAGATCTGGCTCATCTCCCGGCCGGACACGG
>JAJQHT010000141.1 GCA_021199595.1 Oscillospiraceae bacterium | reverse complement strand
GAACATTACACTATTTTAATAAAATGCGTTATTTTATAAACGAACGTTTATTGTTCAAGTTCATAGGTCTGCCCGCTGATGGTGACGCTGACGGCGTCCTCCAGGTCAATCGCGTCGGCAAAGTCCATGACCTCCATCAGGGTGTCGTCCTCAGCGGCGAGGCAGCCCCCGGTGGGGAGCCACAGAAGCTCCGTCCCGTCCGCCAGGGTCAGATAGGTACCGGATTCGGATAAAAATTGCAGGGCGCTGTTTTGCCAGTCAAGATATGCCTGGGTCTGGGTACCCTGGAAATATTGCTGCTCCAGGTCGTATATCCCCTTGATATGGCAATACAAAATCAGGCAGCCAGTGTGTACTTCCACGCCGGTGATCTGGCCTGTCTCGCCGGTCTCCTGGTTTTCAAAGGAAACGCCCTCCAGAGCGAGATACACGCTCTCGTCCGTGGCGGGGACATCCACGGAGACCGTACCTACCCGCTCGATGGAGAAATGCGTGCCCTCCTCCGACTCGGTTCCCCCATAGACTATCAGACGGAGGCTGTCGGACTGGATGCTCTCCCGGAGAATCGTCACCCGAACCACCGCCCACCGACCGCTTTGATAGCTGACAGCCTCGGCGGGGATGTAGCTCGCATCCTCCGCGCCCTGAAGCTGCACCCGCCATACATAGCTCTCGAACTGCTCCTCTGTCACGGCGGAAAGCCACAGCTCCACCGTGAGGAAGCTTTCGCTGTATACGCTGTTCCCGGCGGAGGCGTATACCTCCCCGGCACCGCTGTGGTGAACGTCGGCGTAACGGGCGTTTTCCGCCTCCGTTACGGTGTCATAGTGGATGTAGTCCGGCACAGCGCCGCTGTCAATGCCCAGAAGCATTCGTAGACTTTCCGATATTTCTGCATAGCTGAATCCGCCCACGGCCATGGCGGCGCAGGAGAGAAGGAGTACTGCGGCGGCAAAGGCGGCGGTCATTTTCAGCGCCACGCGGCGTTTTTTGACAGGAACGGGCCTGGGCCGACCCTGTGCTAGCGCCTCCATAATGCGCCGGTCTGCGGCGGGGGACAGGTTCACCTGATCCCATGCGTCACGATAGGCTTGCTTCATCGTTCGTCCTCCTTTGATAATATATCCCGCAGATGCCGCCGCGCCCGGCTGAGCCGGGAGGTGACGGCGGTTTGGCTGATATGGAGAATCCCGGCGATCTCCCTGGTGGAATATCCCTCGTAATAGTGCAGATACACCGGCACCCGCTCCCGGACGCTCAGGGCCATGACCGCCCAGAAGATGTCCGCCTGCTCTTCGGTTTCAAAGGCAAGTTCTTCTGTCAGCGGCTCCGTCCGGCGGCGTTTGGCCGCCCGGAGCTGGTCTCGGCATAGGTTCGCCGTCACGGCGGCCAGCCAGGCCCGCTCCTTTCCCGGGCGGACAGAGTCCTGCCGTTCCAGGAGCTTTAGAAATACGCTCTGGCAAATATCCTCCGCGTCGGGCCGGGATTTCATATAGCTCAGCGCCAGGTGGTATACCATGCTCTTGTGGGCCTGGTACAGCTCCTGCACATCCAAGAGACTCACCTCCTCATCCTCGTTCTGTCAAGGAGACGAATAAAAGCCCCCCTTTGTCACAAGGGGGGAAGGAAAATATAAAAAATTATTCCAGCACGCCCTCCCCGTTGGGGGACAGGGTCAGGGTGCGGTAGGGCTGGCCGTCCAGGGTGTACCAGGTGAATCTGCTGCCCTCCAGGGTCATGTAGCTGTGGGGGGAGCCGTTTTTGGGAATAGAGACGGAGCCAGGATTTAAAAACCAGCGGCTTTCCTGCTCCCGCCAGGCGGGGACGTGGGTGTGGCCGGAGAGCATGACCTCGCCGCGGGCCAGGAAGGGCGGGGGAGAGTCGGGGCTGTAAAGATGACCGTGGGTGAGAAACAGCCGCCGTCCCCCCTCCATCATCCAGCCGTAATCCGCCGTGATAGGGAAGGCCAGCACCTGCTGGTCTACCTCCGCGTCGCAGTTTCCCCGGACACAGATGAGCCTGTCTGCCAGGCCGTTTAAAAGCTCAATGGCCTGCTTCGGCCCGTATCGGTCGGGCAGGGCGTTGCGGGGGCCGTGATAGAGAAGGTCTCCCAGCAGGAGCATATAGTCCGCCTGGTGGCGGGAGAAGGCGTCCGTCAGCTTCTGGACGCAGGGGGCCGATCCGTGGAGGTCGGAGGCGATGATGTATTTCATGAGATTCTCCCTTCTGTGGGTTATTTTGGGCGATTTCCGAAAAACGGGATTGACCGCCGGGCTATTCAATTTTATAATAGAGATTATTACTTTAACTGTGAGCGGAGACGCTCCTATTATACATGAGGTGAAAAGAAGAATGGAACAATTTCGCGGCAGCGCGGGGTATGTGGCCTCGCCGGAGCTGCTTGGCAGCGTGAACATCGCCATGGCCCTGGAAAAGCCTCTGCTTGTAAAGGGCGAGCCGGGGACGGGCAAGACCATGCTGGCCAGGCGGCGGCGGAAGCCCTGGGAATGGAGCTTCTGGTGTGGAGCATCAAATCCACCACCAAGGCCCAGGACGGGCTGTATGTGTACGATACCGTCCAGCGGCTGTATGACAGCCAGTTCGGGGCAGATGTGTCTGACATCGGCAAATATATCAAGCTGGGTATGCTGGGACAGGCCTTTAAAAAGGAGTCCCGCTGCGTGCTGCTGATAGACGAGATAGACAAGGCGGACATCGAGTTCCCCAACGACCTGCTGTGGGAGCTGGACAGGATGGAGTTTTACATCCCGGAGACGAAGGAGACGGTGAAGGCGGCCCAGCGGCCCCTCGTCATCATCACCTCCAACGCGGAAAAGGAGCTGCCGGATGCCTTTTTGCGCCGGTGCATTTTCCACTACATCGACTTCCCCGACGAGGAGATGATGGAGAAGATCCTCCGGGTACACTTCGATAACCTGGAGGAGAAGCTCCTGCATCAGACGCTGGAGGCGTTTTACGCTGTCCGGGCCTTGCCGGGGCTGCAAAAAAAGCCCTCCACCTCGGAGCTGATCGACTGGGTGCAGGCCCTGCAGATTGGCGGCATAAGCCCCAGCCGCATCCAGAAGGAAATGCCCTTCGCCGGGGTGCTGCTGAAGAAAAACGAGGATCTGGACACCCTGACCCGCGCCCAGAAAAGCAAGCGCTGGTAAGGCGATGTTCACAGGTTTTTTCTTTCTGCTCCGGGCCAGGGGGCTGAAGGTCTCCCTCCAGGAATGGCGGACGCTGCTGGAGGGGCTGGAAAAGGGCCTGCACGGCTCCTCCCTGACCGGATTTTATTACCTGGCGCGGGCTGTGCTGGTGCATACGGAGGCGGATTTTGACCGCTTCGACCAGGTTTTTTTAGAGTATTTCCGGGATGTGCAGCCCTTTGACGAGCTGCCGAAGGAGCTGGAGGAGTGGCTCTCCAAGCCCATCGACCCGGTGGAATACGACCCCGCCGCCCTGACAAACCAGGGCCTTGACATCGAGACCATCCGCAAAATGCTGGAGCAGCGTATGCAGGAGCAGCACGAGCGTCACGACGGCGGCACCCACT
>JAJQHT010000187.1:517-3573 GCA_021199595.1 Oscillospiraceae bacterium | reverse complement strand
GCTTTGTGTGCGCGTTCTTTCTGCCAGTCTCCCCGCACCCAGCGGTGCATCCGGCGAAACCATGCCGCGGCCCGCACCGGGGCGCCGTCCGTCAGCTCCACATCTCCCAGATAAGCGCCCCGGAGATAGGCCCCCTCCAGGGCGTCGTGGCTCAGGACGCGATTTTCCCCAAAACGGTTTTCCAGACAGGAGAGATACGCCCCCGCATCGATGACGCCCTTGCCGGAAAAGCCGCCCCGGTCGAACAAATCGGTGAACAGCTCCCCGGTCGGCGCGCCATAAGGGTCCGTGCCGCCCTGGCCCGCCCATATCCGGGCAAAATCCGTGGCCAGGGCCTTATCAAGCTCCACGGACATACGGGGATGGAGAACGCCGTGCCCCTTGACCACCGCCCCGTTTTCCACCACGGGCCGGTTCAGCGGGTGCATGGCCGCGCCGATAAGCGAGCGGGCCGCTCCCGGCACCAGGCGGGTGTCCCCGTCCAGGCACAGAAGATATTCCGCAAAAAGCTCCTTTTCATCCCCCACAAGGCATTGGAGAGCGCTGGCCTTTCCCCTCACCAGACGGGCCAGCTCCAGCACTGCCCCCCCCGTTTCCGCTCCCAGGGGGTAAAAAGCCTCTCCCGCTCGTCCCATACCGGGCGTCGGTGCATCAGGAAAAAGCCGCCTCCATAGGTTTGGTTCAGAGCATTAACTGCCTCTTTTAAGGTCTCCAGCCGCTCCGCCCCGTCGGGGCCGGGATAGGTTTTTCCGTCCGGCAGGTCGGCCAGGATGGCAAACAGCAGCTCCCCGCCGCAGTCCCGACTGGCCAGGCGGTATTCCTCCAGGCGCTTTGCCAGGGCGGGGCCTGTCTCGCCGTCCGAGAGCAGGCAGGAGACGGCGCACACCGTCCGCCCCTCCCGGCCAATGCCCTCCTTCAGCTCTAACCGGGGCATCCGACGGGGCTTCACCACCCGCAGCAGCGCCCCGTCCATCACAGACCGCACCAGCTCCGACACGGGAAACAGCACCAGCGCCGCCGTCCACAGCCGCCCCGAGACGACGCCCGCCGCCAGAGACAGAATAACCGTCAGCAGCACCTGGACGGCGATATACCCGGCTCCGGTGCACTTTGTCTGGGGAAAGAGATACTCATGCAGGCCCCCGTCCAGGGCAGTCTGGGCTTCCTTGACGGCAGAAACCCCGTGCTTTTTCGCAAGGCGCTGACACCGCGCCCGGTACATAGCGCGGCTCTCCTCGTCCATTTTTGGATATACCGCATCCTGCCGCAGCAGCGCGTCCACCGGGTCAGAGCGCTCCAGGGCCTGCGTCAGGTCAAGCTCCGAAAGGGTGCGAAGGCTTGTGAAAAGCTCCCCCGCTCTGGCTCCGTCCACATCCTCCCGGCCCAGCTCCTGTATCACCGCCATGCGCAGCGCCGCCCCCACGAGGACAGCCTCATTTTCCGGCAGGACATCGGTGTGCCTGGCCCCTGTGAGGAACTCCTCCACGCGCTCCTCTGTGATAGGGCCGGCCTGCACGAGCTGCCGGCAAAGCATGACCAACGCCGCCCCGTCCGGGCCGCGGCGCAGCCGTCCGGCGGTATGGGAGGGCGGGGGCGCCACCCCTCCCTCCCGCCGGGCCAGATATTCATTATCCGCATACCAGGCCGGGGCCTTCTCGTCCCGACTTCTTTTCGTTACCCGGCCCATGGCCTCCCGCAGCCGCCGTTCAGCGCTTCGGGCGGAAATGGTGCCGGTGATGGGGATGCTCCTGGCCGCTTGTTCGCCCCATCTGGCCAGGCGTTCATTACGAATCATTTCCATATTTGCAATCTTACCCCTCTTTTTCGGGGAATATACAGCAGGGCCTCCGCCTGTTTGGGAAAAATACTTGACAGCTCCGGCTCGTAGGTGTATGATATATGGGCTGTAAAGCGTTTTCACTTGATAGGGAGGCTGTCCCGGCATGGAAAATACGCCCCTGGATCGCTCTCTGCTGCTGGATTTCTATGGCGATCTGCTGACGGAAAAGCAGCGGGAATACTGCGATCTGCACTGGAACGAGGACTACTCCCTTTCGGAGATCGCCCAGCTCGGCGGCCTGAGCCGCCAGGGCGTGTGGGACATTCTCCGCCGGGCGGAGACCGCCCTGCAGGACATCGAGGCAAAAACCGGCCTCGTTCACCGCTATCTGGAACGACGCGGGCAAATACAGGCGCTTCACAGGGATTTGGCGTCCCTTCTGCCAGATGACGAGCGCAGCCGCGCCCTTCTGGCCCGGCTGGACGATTTGGAGTGATATAGCATGGCGTTTGAAAGTCTTTCGGAAAAACTGAACAACATCTTCAAAAAGCTCCGGGGCAAGGGCCGTCTGACCCAGGCGGATGTGAAAACCGCCATGAAAGAGGTTCGCATGGTTCTCCTGGAGGCGGACGTGAGCTACAAGGTAGTCAAGGACTTCGTGAACACCGTCACGGAGAAGGCCACCGGCACGGAAATTTTGGAGAGTCTGAACCCCGCGCAGATGGTCATAAAGATCGTGAACGAAGAAATGACCGCCCTGATGGGCGGCCAGGCCGTGAAGCTGAACTACTCCTCCAGGGTTCCCAGCGTGGTGATGGTGGTGGGCCTGCAGGGCGCGGGCAAGACCACAAATACCGCAAAGCTTGCCGCCTGGGTGAAAAAGCACCAGAACAAGCGGCCCCTTCTGGCTGCCTGCGACGTATACCGCCCCGCCGCCATCAAGCAGCTTGAAACCGTGGGCGGACAGGTGGGCGTGCCTGTGTTCCAGATGGGCCAGGCAAACCCGGTGGACATTGCCAAGGCCGCTGTGGAACACGCCCGCCGCCACGGAAACGACGTGGTGTTTCTGGATACCGCCGGACGCCTCCATGTGGACGAAGCGCTGATGGAGGAGCTGAAAAACATCAAGGCCGCCGTAGACCCAGCGGAAATCTTGCTGACCGTGGACGCCATGACCGGCCAGGACGCGGTGAACGCCGCCTCCGCCTTTGACGAGGCCCTGGGCATCACCGGCGTTATGCTCACAAAGCTGGACGGCGACGCCAGAGGCGGCGCG
>JAJQHT010000187.1:0-507 GCA_021199595.1 Oscillospiraceae bacterium | reverse complement strand
TGGGGCCCGGGGCCCCCCTCCCCGCCCCGGGCGGGGTTCCCCGCGCCCCCCGCTTTGCCGCGGCCGGGGGCCACCCCGGGTTTTTCCCCCCAACCGCGGCCGGGCCCCCCCTGGGGGGGCGCGGCCCTGTCTGTCCGGGCCGTCACAGGTAAGCCCGTGAAATTCGTCGGCACCGGGGAGAAGCTGGACGCCATCGAGGTGTTCCACCCCGACCGCATGGCCAGCCGTATTCTTGGCATGGGCGACGTGCTGACCCTGATCGAGAAAGCGGAGCAGGCGGTAGACGAGAAAAAGGCCGCCGAGATGGCGGACAAGCTGATGAAAAACCGCTTCACCCTCCAGGATTACCTGGAGCAGCTCCGCTCCATGAAGGACATGGGTTCCATCGAAGACCTGGCCGCCATGGTTCCCGGCCTGGACGCCCGGCAGCTCAGGGGGGCCAAAAGAGACCCCACGGCCAACGCCCCGACAGAGGCCATCATTCTTTACATGACTCAAAATGAACGG
>JAJQHT010000032.1 GCA_021199595.1 Oscillospiraceae bacterium | reverse complement strand
GTGAGAAGGAGCGCAACCTATAGCAACATCTTTTTAAAGTGGTTTACAGATACCTTGCCATTCTGAGGACGGGTCTTCTGTCCCCATGCTTCGTTGCAAAATCTCGACGTACACACGGTACGCCTTCGATTTTGCGCCTCGCCTGGGAACAAAATCCCTCGCCCTGAGGACATGGGTGGGGAACTGGGCATAATTTTCAATGCAACGAACAACCTTTATATATTCCGCCGCTTTTGCGGCAAAGGAGGCTTTTTATTATGATAGCCATTGCGTGTGACCACGGCGGCTATGCGCTGAAAATGCAGATTCTTGAACACCTGGCGGAGCTGGGCGTGGCCTATGAGGACTTCGGCTGCGGCGCCGGGGAGCGGGTGGATTATCCCGTTTACGCGGAGAAGGTGGCCCGTGCGGTGGCCGCCGGACAGTTTGATCGGGGCATCCTGATCTGCGGCACGGGCATTGGTATGTCCATCGCTGCAAACAAAATCCCCGGTATCCGGGCCGCTCTGTGCGCCGACTGCTATTCCGCGGAGATGACCCGCCTGCATAACGACGCGAACATCCTCTGTCTCGGCGGCCGCACCCTGGGCGGCGAGCTTGCCAAGCGTATTGTGGACACCTATCTGGCCGCCTCCTTCTCTGAGGCGGAGCATCACATCCGGCGGCTGGAAATGATAAGAGAGCTGGAAAAATAAATGCCGTACCGTCCACGGGATATATACAGAGGCCGCCGGAAATTCCGGGTGCCCCTGACCATAATCCTTTCCGTGCTGGGCGTGCTTCTCGTCGGAAGTGTGGTGCTGTTCAGCATCCTGCAGCGGTTTGTGGTATATGACGCCTCCGGCGTCACGCTGCAGCTTCCCTCTTCCGCCGATACTGCCGCCGAGGAGGAGACGATACTGGCCACGCCCGATCCTACCTTTGAGCCGGTGGAGGTGGAGGTCATCTACGAGATCCAGGACTTTTCTGACACCGACCTGGGCGGCTGGGAGGATCTGGAGAGTGTTCAGGCCCTGTTTATCGACCGGGAGGACGTTTCCACCGCCACGCTTCTGGCCGCCGCCGTGACCCGCGCCCAGGAGGGCAGCTATTCCGGCGTGGTGCTGGAGATGAAGGACGAGTCTGGCCAGCTTGCCTGGGCCTCCCAGGCGGAGACGGCGGTGAACTACGGCACCTCCGGCACGGCGGATGTGACGGAGACCATCACGGCCCTCCATGAGCAGGGCATGACCGTGGCCGCGCAGATCAGCTGCTGCGCCGATACCATGCTGGGAACCCGCAACTGGACTGTCACCCTTCAGACCGCCTCCGGCGAGGCGTACACGGACGACGACGGCGTTATCTGGCTCGACCCCTATAACAGCACGGTGCGCGCCTATTTGGAGGATATTGTGGCGGAGCTTGCCGCCATGGGCTTTGACGAGATTATCCTGGCGGATTTGTATCACCCCATCGCCGGGGAGGGCGAGAGCTTTACCTATTCTGTCGCCCTCCAGACCGACCCCAGCCCGGTCACGGCCATTTGCCTGCTGGGACAGCGCCTCGTGACGGCGGCGGAGGGAACGGATACTGCTGTGTCCGTCCTGCTGGATGCCGCCTCCCTGCGAAACGGCAATGGCAGCGAGACCGGCCAGGACATTGACATTTTCTGGCGGCTGTTTGCGCGGCTTTACTGTCCCACCAGCGCGGATATGGCCGCGAGCGACAAGGAGCTGGCCACGGCGGAGCTGAACGCCGGCAGCGCGGATATTCGCTTTGTCCCCGTCTGCGCCTCCGTCCCGGAGGGCTGCGCGTCCTATGTGATAAAATAACGCCGGGTTCCGAATTTCAATAAATTGACGAAATTGAAAAAAACACTTGCAATTTGGCGGCTGTTCTGATATTATACTATGGCTGTCCTTTGACGGCAGGAAGGAGCTGATTACGATGGCAAAATGTGAGGTATGCGGAAAAGGCGTGACTTTCGGCATCAAGGTCAGCCACTCTCATCGGCGCACCAATCGGATGTGGAAGCCAAACGTAAAGCGCGTGAAGGCGGTCGTGGACGGCAAGCCCCAGCACATCTATGTATGCACCCGCTGCCTGCGCAGCGGCAAGGTCGAGCGCGCAGTGTGAGTTTTAATAACGATGCAGTGATAGCCCGGAGCCGATTGGCTTCGGGCTTTTCTGTTGGCGGGCCTGTCCCGGTTTCTGTGGACTTCCGGGGGCGGGTAGATTATAATAGCAATAGCAAAAGGATTTTCCGGGAGGTGTTGGGATGAAAACGGTGCTGCTTGTGTTCGGCACCAGGCCGGAGGCGGTGAAGATGTGTCCGCTGGTGCTGGAGCTGCGGCGGCGGGGGACGGTGCGGCCCGTGGTGTGCGTGACGGGACAGCACCGGCGGCTCCTGCGAGACGCGCTGGAGGTCTTTCAAGTGACGCCGGACTATGACCTGGCCCTGATGGAGCGGGAGCAGTCCCTGGACGCACTGACCGCCGCCTGCCTCACGGCCCTGGGGCCGGTGCTGGAGCGGGAGGCCCCCAACCTCGTGCTGGTGCATGGAGACACCACCACCGCTCTCGCGGCGGCCATGGCCGCCTTTTACCGCCATATCCCGGTGGGCCATGTGGAGGCGGGCCTTCGCACCGGGGATCTGGCCGCCCCCTTCCCGGAGGAATTTAACCGCCGCGCGGTGGATATGCTGAGCCAATACGCCTTCGCCCCTACGCCAGAGGCCCGGGAGAACCTGCTGGCGGAGGGCTTTGACGACAGCCGGATATGGGTCACGGGAAACACCGGCATAGACGCCCTGCGTTATACCCTCCGGCAGGACTGCGCCGACCCGGCGCTGGACTTTCTGGCAGGGGGCGTTCCCGTGGTGCTGACGCTTCACCGGCGGGAGAGCCTGGGTCGCCCCATGGAGGAGATGCTGGCCGCCGTCCGAACTCTGGCGGCGGATATGCCGGGCCTGCGGATCCTCTGCCCCGTCCACCCCAACCCCCAGGTGCGGAAGACGGTATACGCGGCCCTGGCCGGGCAGGAGAACATCCGCCTGACGGAGCCGATGGATACGGTGACGTTCCACCACGCCCTGGCCGGGGCGCGGCTGATTTTAACCGACTCCGGCGGGGTACAGGAGGAGGCGGCGGCCCTGGGGGTTCCGGCCCTGGTGCTGCGGGAAAAGACCGAGAGGCCGGAGGGCATCCAGGCCGGGGGCCTGCTGCTGGCCGGTCGGGGCCGGGAGGCGGTGTATACACAGTGCCGCCGCCTGCTGGAGGATGAGGTGGCATGGAAGGCCATGCGTGGCCGCCCCAACCCCTACGGCGACGGTCACGCCTCCGAGCGGATTGCGGAGGCTTTAGAACAGCTTTAATGGTTTCAATTTGAATCTCACAAAACCCGTCACGATTGTGACGGGTTTTGTAATTTTCGTAAGAAAATCTTAAATATTATTAGGTTTACAACTACGGCGGGCCAGTGCTATCATGAAAGACAGGAACCCATCTGTCGGGATGGGGCAAGCACTATATCCAGGGGCTGTAAACGGCCCTGAGAAGGAGGAACCCTATGAAAAGGATTGCTTCGGCCCTGTGCCTGTGTGCGCTGACGCTGGGCCTGCTGG
>JAJQHT010000335.1 GCA_021199595.1 Oscillospiraceae bacterium | reverse complement strand
CTAAAAAGACCACATCATAGTGATAATGCTCCTGGAAAACAGTCAGAAACCGCTGGCCGGAGGAGTAGACATCAAACTGGATCCGGCACCCTAAATCCGCCAGCGCTGCGGTCAGCGTATGCTTCAAATAGCTTCGTACGCTGTCCTCGTCCTCCACGATGGCCCCGTGATAGATCATGGCAACCCCTCCCCTCATTCTGACCTGAGCACAGTATAACACAGCTTCGCGGGCTGCCGCAAGAGAATCGCCGGAGCAGTTCGTACCCCATTTCTGCAATTCGTTCCCACAGCAACAGTCAGTGATAAAATAAATAAAAAGGCTATTATAACAATAGCCAAAAAAAACAAGGAGGTCAAAAAGATGAAGCAGAAGACAAAAGGGAAACGCTCTACTGTCATCCTGACGGTAGTGATGGCATTGGTGCTGGTGTTGGCCATTGTGGTCAACATCGTCCTGACAGGGCCGCTGTACACGGTGATGAATATGTACTTCGGCAAGGGCGACATCATCATCAGCGATGAAACAGACGCCAATTCCACCTACTACACGTCCCAATACAGCAGTGCAGAGGAGATGCTGGAGGCCAGCCAGACTCTGGCCACCGAAATCGAGGGCGAAGGTATTGTTCTCCTCAAGAATGACAATGACGCGCTGCCCCTCAGCAGTGAGGAAACCAGCGTCTCCCTGTTCGGCCGCACCAGCGTAGACCCCATTTATACCGGCGCAGGCTCTGCCGCCACGGAAAGCTCCCCGGGGGATTATAAGACAGCGCTTGAGGAAAACGGATGCTCTGTCAATGAGGAGCTGTACGACTTCTACGCCATCCACGAGCTTTCTCCCGAGGTAATTCAGACGACCATGATGACCGGCTACGGGGAGATGTCCGTGGAGTATACGGGTCGAGGCTTTATCTCCTCCATGGGTGCCGCCACCTTTGTCAATGACATCATTGCCGAGGTGCCGATAGAGGATTATCCGGACAGCCTGCTGGATACTTACGCTCAGTACGGGGATGCCGCCCTGGTGTTCATCGGCCGGGTAGGAGGCGAAGGCTGCGACCTGCCCACCGACATGAGCGAACACGCCACCCGGGAAGAGGATATGGACAAGACCTATCTGGAGCTGGACAGCCGGGAAATCGAGATGCTGGAGTATGTCAAGGCCCAGAAGGACGCAGGCACCATCAGCAAAATCATCGTGGTCTGCAACACGGCCAACGCGCTTGAGCTGGACTTCCTGTACGATGATGCCTATGGCATTAACGCCGCCGTATGGGTGGGCTGCATCGGCGACCAGGGTTCTGTCGCCCTGGCCCAGGTGCTGAACAGCACCATCAATCCCTCCGGGCGGACGGTGGATACTTATGTCTCCGACCTGACCGCTGACCCCAGCTTCCAGAATTTTGATGACACCTACTATACCAACGTTGACGGCACCATTGGCGGTTATGAGTCCGGCTGCTTCAACGATTACGAGGAAGGCATCTATGTGGGCTACCGCTACTATGAGACTGCCGCTGCCGAGGCAGAGGCCGGAAATTACGACGGCTTCGATTATGACAGCGCCGTGGTCTATCCCTTCGGGTATGGCCTGAGCTATACCACCTTCTCCATGGAGTATGACGGCACGCCCTCTTATGAGGACGGCACCTTCACCTTCAACGTGACCGTGACCAACACAGGAGACGTGGCCGGAAAACAGGTGGTGCAGATTTACGCAGAGACCCCCTACACCTATGGCGGCATCGAGAAGTCCAAGGTCGTACTGGTGGCCTTTGCAAAAACCAGCACCCTGGAGCCCGGCACCAGCGAGACTGTGACCCTGACCGTGGAGCGGGACAACCTGGCCTCCTATGACTACAAGGTCAACGGCTGCTATGTGCTGGATTCCGGCGACTACGCTTTCTATCTCAGCGAGAACGCCCACAGCTGGGCTTCCCTGGATGCCGACGATACCGACATGGTCTACACCTGGACGCTGGACAGCACCATCGTCTTTGACGAGGACAACGCCCGCGCCTCCGACGAGGTGGCCGCACTCAACCAGTTTGACGAAGTCTCCGCCGTATTTGTGGACGAAGCCACCGAGGGCAGCCCCCTGAATATGTCCCGCGTCGATTTTGCCGGCACCTTCCCCACAGCCCCCACCGAGGCGGACACCACCGCCGAGGAGGAAATCAAGAACGCCCTGGAAACCGTCTTTGATGAGGATGCGGATACCCAACTGGGCAACGTGGAGGGCAGCCTGGTCTACGCCACCGAAACGCCTGCCTCCGGCGCAGACAATGGGCTGGATCTGATCGACCTCCGCGGTCTGGATTATGATGACGATGCCTGGGACCTCCTGCTGGACGAGCTGGACTATGCCAGCGTGCAGAATATGCTGGCAAATGCAGGTTACAACACGGCAGAGCTGACCGAGGTCGGCAAGCCCGCCACGCTGGATTATGACGGCCCCATGGGCTGGTCCACCTGGGTCTCCGCCAGCGGCGGCGACGCAATTTGCATCGGCTTCCCGGCGGAGGAAGTGCTGGCCGCCACCTGGAACGTAGACCTGGCTTATGACATGGGTCTGATGGTGGGTGAGCAGGGCCTGTACAACGGCTTCAACGGCTGGTATGCCCCCGCCGCCAACACCCACCGCAGCGCCTTCGGCGGACGCAACTACGAGTACTTCTCCGAGGACGGCCTGCTGGCAGGCAAGATGGCGGCTCAGGAGATTTCCGGCGCTATGCAGATGGGCGTGTTCTGCTACATGAAGCACTTTGCCCTTAACGACAAGGATGACGGGCGCAACGGCATCGCCGTGTTTGCCAATGAGCAGGCCATCCGCGAGATTTATCTCCGCCCCTTTGAGATTGCCGTTAAAGAAGCCACCTACACCATCACCTACAACGATGAGGACGGCAACGCCACCACAAAGGAAATCAAGGCCTGCACCGGCATCATGAGCGCCTATAACCGCATTGGTACGACCTGGGCCGGGGCGACCTATGGCCTGCAAACGCAGATCCTCCGCAACGAGTGGGGCTTCGAGGGCGCAGTCATCTCCGACTACTTCGGCGGCAGCGCCTATATGGATACCGACCAGGGCCTGCGGGCAGGCAATGACCTGATGCTGAATACCTTCGCAGACGGCTCCCTGACCGACACCACCTCGGCTACCTCCCTGACCGCCCAGCGCAATGCGGCCCACAATATCCTCTACATGGTGGTCAACTCCAACGCCATGCAGGGCATTGCCTCCGGCTCCAGCATCAGCTATGCCCTGGCCACCTGGCAGAAGGCGCTGATCGCAGGCGACGTTGTGGTTGCCGTGCTGCTGATCCTCGGCGTTGTTCTGATTATGAAAAAGAGAAAAGCCGTGAAGTAATCCGCATCCTTTCGCAAGAATCCGTTTCCTCCTCCCGCCCGTTCGGTGCTTCCCCCGAACGGGCGGGAATTTTTCATATAAGATGTTATGATGTTGATAGTAGACGATGTGTAAACATTTGTCATACGAGGCGGGTAAAAATTACCCCTGACAAAACTCGTCCCAGTACGCCAAAAAAGCCAATGCCACCGGCAGCATTTACGCCGCTGACATTCAGGACTTGCAGGAG
>JAJQHT010000332.1 GCA_021199595.1 Oscillospiraceae bacterium | reverse complement strand
GGCCAGCACCGCGTTGTAGGCAATGCCCGTGCCAAGGCCCGTCAGCACGCCGTAGCAGAGGTAGAGCTGCACCAGAGCCGCGCCTGGCGCTTCCGGCAGCAGGGAGACGCCGAAAAAGCCGCCGCCCACCAAAAGAGCCGCCAAGCATACCTGCACCTGCTTGCGCAGGCCGCTGAGCATACTCCCGGCGACCAGGCCGCCCAGGCAGAAGCAAATCATCAGAATAGTGAAGTTCAGCGTGAGCTGCGTCTGGCTCCAGGCAGGATAGGCGTCGCCCAGGGATACCTTAAAGTAGCTCCATGCGTACATGGAGCCGAGGAGCAGCATTAAAAATGTACCGACAATGCCGCGATACAGAGGTTTTATCTTCATCTCGTTCACTCCTTAATTTGCCTACATTATACGTTGGGAGGGAAAACCCTGTCAATGAACAAACCCGCCAATTCAAGACGCGCCGGGAAATTTTTTGTTATTAATATATCTATAATTGACACTTTTTCTCATGCGTGGTATTATTTTTGCTAAAGAAAACAGAGACACAGACTGAAAACTGCATATGGTTCGGATGATCGGCTCGGGAGAGACTGTGCGCAGCACAGCGCCGAAGGGGATAAACAGCTCTCAGGCAAAGGGACCGGGTCGGGACGACACTCTGAATAGGGCGGGGCCGCTTTCGCGGCGTCCGCACACCGAAGGAGCAACCCGCCTGGGCGGCGGGGAATCTCTCAGGTCAAAAAACGGAGACACCAGACAAAAGGGACTGGTGTCTCCGCTTTTATATTTGTCATAGGACATTCAGGAGGTCACGCTATGAGCGAATTGAAACGCACGCAGCTATATGATACCCATGTGGCGGCGGGAGCCACGATGGTGGACTTCGGGGGATGGGAAATGCCCATCCAGTACCCCACCGGCATCATTGCCGAGCATCTTTATACGAGGCATTTCTGCTCCCTGTTCGACGTGTCCCACATGGGGCGGCTGCTGATCGAGGGGCCGGACAGGGTGGCCTTTTTGCAGCACGTCCTGACCAGCAACGTGGCGGGGCTGGATCTGGAAAAGGCCCAGTACTGCATCATCCCCGCCCCGGACGGCAGCGCGGTGGACGACGCGTATCTCTATCGCTTTGAGGCGGAGCGCTTTCTGCTGGTGGTGAACGCCGCCAACACGGAAAAAGACCTGGCCCACCTGACGGCGGCGCTGCCGGGCTATGACTGCACCATCACGAATATTACGTCCCAGTGGGCGGCCATCGCCCTCCAGGGGCCGAAAAGCAAGGAGCTGCTGCTGACCTTATCCGGCGGCGCTGCCATTACGGAGCCTATGAAAAACGCCCTGGGTACCGTTACCTTAGAGGGCCGCACCGTCCGGGCCGCCCGCACGGGCTATACGGGGGAGCCGCTGGGTTATGAGCTGTACGTCTCCTCGGAGGACGGAGCCTGGCTGTGGAACCGGCTGTGTGAGCTGGGCGCAAAGCCCGCCGGTCTGGGAGCCAGGGACACATTGCGCCTGGAGGCGGGTATGCCGCTTTATGGTCACGAGATGGGCCTCGACCCGGATGGGCAGCCCATGCCTATCTTTGCCGTGCCGCTGGCGAAATTCGCTGTCAGCTTCTCTCCCCAGAAGGGGGATTACATAGGACGCGCGGCTCTGGAGGCCCAGAACAAAGCCTTCTGCCGCATCCAGAACCGGGATTTTTCCGACATGGCCGACCTGCCCAGGAGCATCCGGCCTATCGCCCTGACAGACCGGGGCGTCATGCGGGCCGGTATGCCCGTATACCGGGACGGGGAGCAGATCGGCTGGGTCACAAGCGGCACCATGGTACCCTATTACCGCTCCGAGGGGGAGGGCCTGGAGACTGTCATCACCGAGGACACCGCCAAGCGGGCCATCGGCCTTGCCTATATCGCCAGCGACGTACTGGAGGATGACATTGTGGAGGTGGACATCCGGGGCAAGCGGGTGCGGGCCGCGATCCCCGCCTGCCATCTGCGGACAGACGTGCCCCCCTTCGCTCGACCTATCCTTTATGGCGTGGAGCTGGCCGGACGGAAAAAGGACGAGGAAAGCGGTGCGGCGCAGGCTGTGGCCCTGCTGAAGCGGGCGGAGGAAAACCACCTGTGGCGGCAGAGGCTCTGCGTGAACCTGATCCCCTCGGAAAACACCCCCAGCCGGGCGGTGCAGATGCTCTCCGCCTCCGACCCCTCCTGCCGGTACGCGGAGCATAAAAAAATCAAATCCTTTTATGACAAGGACATATTCTATTACCAGGGTACCGGCTTCATCGACCAGGTGGAGCAGCTTCTGACGGAGGAGCTGCGGCAGTACTTCGGCTGCACCCAGGTGGAGACCCGGGCCACAAGCGGCCAGATGGCCAACACCGTGGTCTTTTCCGCCCTGATGGACTGGAAAAACCGCCTGGACAAAAAGCACACCCCCCAGCGCCTGGGCTATGTGCTGAACAACCACATCATCAAGGGGGGCCATCTGTCCGCCCAGCCCATGGGGGCGCTCCATGATTATATCGCCATCGACCCGGTGACGGAGCGGAGCGCCGTGGTGAACTTCCCGGTCTGCAAGGACGATATATACAAAATCGACGTGGAGGAGACCAAAAAGGTCATCGACCAGTACCGCCCGGAGCTTATCATCTTCGGCAAGAGCATGGTGCTGCGGCGGGAGCCGGTGGCGGAAATACGCCGGTTCCTGGACGAGCAGAATATCCCCGCCACTATTATGTACGACATGGCCCATGTGCTGGGCATTGCCGGGCCACACTTCCAGGATCCCTTCGCGGACGGGGCGGAGATCGTCACCGGCTCCACCCACAAGACCTTCTTCGGCCCCCAGCGTGGCGTAATCGCCGTGAACTACGGGAAGGAGGAGCTGAAATACGGCCTGTGGGAGACCATCGAGAGCCGGGCCTTCCCCGGCAGCGTTTCAAACCACCACCTGGGTACCCAGCTTGGGCTGCTGATGGCAGCTTATGAGATGAACGCCTTCCGGGACGAGTACCAGTCCGCCGTGATCGCAAACGCCAAGCACTTCGCCAAGGCCCTGAAGGCCCAGGGGCTGGACGTGGCCGGAGACCCGGCCATGGACTACACCGAGACCCACCAGGTCATCGTGTCCGTGGGCTACGGCGCGGGGGCGGACGTGGCCCGCCGCCTGGAGGATAACCACATCATCGTAAACTACCAGGCCACCCCGGACGAGGAGGGCTTTACCGCCTCCGGCGCCCTGCGTATGGGGGTCAGCGAGATGACCCGCTTCGGCTTCGGCTTCCGGGAGTTTGACGATCTGGCCGCCCTGATGGCGGACTGCATTTTGCGGAACCGGGACGTGTCCCAGGATGTATCCCGCCTGCGGGCCGGATTTACACAAATGCGCTACTGCTTCGACGGCCCGGAATTTGATACTGCATTGGAATCATTCATTAGCAAGATAGGGTTTTAATAATTATATTTCTATAAAGGAGACCAAAACCATGAACTTCCCCTCTGAACTGCAATATTCCAAAAGCCACGAGTGGCTTCGCATGGAGGACGGCGTGGCCGTCGTTGGCATTTCTGACTATGCCCAGCACTCCCTGGGCGACGTGGTGTTCATAAACCTCC
>JAJQHT010000117.1:1602-3628 GCA_021199595.1 Oscillospiraceae bacterium | reverse complement strand
TTATTCTTTCTCCGCGAGGTAGTCGTTAATTGCGGCCAAAAACTGTTTCCCATATCGCAGGGCCTTTATCTGGCCCACGCCGGAGACGGACAGAAATTCATCCATGGTGCGCGGCGACCTGGCGGCCATATCGGTCAGCGTGGCGTTGGAAAACACAATATAAGCGGGAATGTCCTCCTGCCTCGCAAGCTCCAGCCGCAGGGCCTTCAGGCGGTCAAGAAGGGCGCTTTCCACAGGTGCGGCAGTCGATTTGGTTCCGGGCGCGGCTTTCTCCGGCGCAGGCGAAGCGGTCTGGAAGCGAAGATAAACCTTCTCCCCGTGATATAGAACGGCCCCGGCCCGGCTTGTCAGGCTGATGCCCCCGTGATTGGGGTCTGCATACAGATAGTCCTGGCCTTCCAACTGGTCGATGATGTCCCGAATTTGGCTCTTTCCATAGCTCTTCATCAGGCCGTAGGTGGAAAGCTCGTTCAGGCCCAGCTCCAGAACGCGCTTGTCCTGACTGCCCAGAAGCACCCGCCCCAGGAGCAGCGCACCCACATTGTAGCCCAGCTTGTCCTTGATGCGCCAGACGCAGGAAAGCACCATCTGCGCCTGTCGGGTGGCGTCCGTGGTTTCGCTCTCCCCGCAGCATACGCCGCAGTTGCCGCAGTTTTCCGGGGCGTCCTGACCGAAATAACGCAGGATATACCCCCGCAGACAGCCTCCGGTCTTGCAGTAGCCAGTCATGTCCTCCAACCGCACCATATCCTGCCGGATGGCCTGCTCAAGCTCCTCCTCAGACAGCGCGTCGTTGTCCCGGCCATTGCGGATGAGATATTTTGCCGTCTGTATATCGCCGGGAGAATAGAGCAGGATGCAGTCCGCTGGTTCCCCGTCCCGTCCGGCCCGGCCTACCTCCTGGTAATAGGCATCCAGGCTCATTGGCATATTATAATGAATAACAAAGCTGACGTTCGACTTGTCTATCCCCATGCCGAAGGCGTTGGTCGCCACGCATACCGGGCGGCGGTCATAGATGAAATCCTCCTGGTTTTTCTTTCTCTCCTCCTGGGTCAGTCCGGCGTGATAGCGCGTGGCGGGAATGCCCCGCTCCCGCAGAGCGGCGTATACCTTATCCACGGCGGAGCGGGTGGAGCAGTAGACGATGCCGCTTTTGCCTCGGCGCTCCTCCACCAGGCCGCACAGGGTTTTCAGCTTGCTCTTGGGGCGGAGAACGTCAAAATACAGGTTGGGCCGGTCAAAGCCGGTGACGACCTGGACAGGCTCCTCCAGCGTCAGGCGCTGGCATATGTCCTCCCGCACCCGGCTCGTGGCCGTCGCGGTGAAGGCCGCAACAGGCGGGCGGCGGGAAAGGCGCTCCACAAAGTCCGGTATCCGCAGATAGCTGGGCCGGAAATCCTGGCCCCACTGGGAAATGCAGTGCGCCTCGTCCACCGCCAGCAGAGCGATGTTCAGCCTTCTCGCAAGGGAAATGAACCCATCTCCCTCCAGGCGCTCCGGGGCGATATAGACGATTTTATACTGCCCCTGACCCATGCGCTGATAGGCAAGCCGCAGCTCCTCCGGGGAAAGAGAGCTGTTGATATAAGCGGCGCTTACGCCGGCTTTTTGCAGCGCCGTCACCTGATCCTTCATCAGCGATATGAGCGGAGACACCACAAGCGTCACCCCGTCCAGCACCAGCGCCGGGACTTGATAACAAAGGCTCTTGCCCCCGCCGGTGGGCATGACGCCCAGCACATCCCGCCCGGACAATATCCCGTCAATCAGCGCCTCCTGCCCGGGCCGGAAGTCCGTGTAGCCAAAATATTCCCGCAAAACGGCGTACTTATCCATGTCCATACCTCGAACTCGATGATTTGTTATGGCACATTATAGCATAGAAGCATAGATTGCCGCAAACGACAAAACGCCCCTCCGCGTTTCGCGGAAGGGCGCAGGTTCTAGGCTATATGTTCAGCGCGGCGGCCAGGCCCTCGCGGGTGCACCATTCCACGGTGCGGGCCTTCACGCAGTCGCCAAT
>JAJQHT010000117.1:0-1592 GCA_021199595.1 Oscillospiraceae bacterium | reverse complement strand
CACCGGCATAACGGCGGCCGCCTGTTCCCGCGGGGGCCGCTGGCCCACGGCCAGCAGCACACTGTCCGTTTTGATGGCCGCCGCCTCTCCTTCCCTCTCATAGCGGACAAGGCCAGGCTCAATGCCGGTGCATTTTGCCCCGGTCAGCACATGGATGTGGTCGGCGTGATCCCGCACCTCCACCATCAGCTCGTCCCGGTGGCACTTGCTGGCGTCCCCCGCAAGCTGGGGCAGCATTTCCAGCAGGGTCACATCCAGCCCCAGCCGCTGAAGATGGACGGCTGTCTCCAGACCAACCTGGCCGCCGCCGATAATCACGGTCTTTTTGCCCAGCTCGTCCTCGTGTCCATAGGCGGAGACAGCGGTGCGGGCGTTCTCCGTACCGGGGATGAATTTTGGAATCACCGGCTGTGAACCGAGGGCGGCAATAACGCCGTCAAAGCCCTCGGTCATTTCCGGGGTAGCCTCCGTGTTCAGGCGGATGGTCACATTGCTCTTTTCAAGCTGGGCGATAAGCCAGTTTTTATAATTCGCCAGGGGCCACTTGAAGCTGACGTGGTCGGCATACTCCAGAAGCCCTCCCAAGTGGGCCTGCTTTTCAAAGAGCGTGACACTGTGACCCATACGGTCACATTCCAGGGCCGCATACATACCGGCGGGTCCGCCGCCGATCACCGCCACCTTTTTCTTCACCGCCGGAGCGGGGATTTTCGCCACAGCCTCCTCTTGATTGAAGCGGGGATTCACCGCGCAGAGCATATACTGGCTGTTATTGTCGGAGTCCAGGCAGCGCATACACTTGATGCAGGGTACCACGTCCTCCTTCTTCCCGGCCACGGCCTTGTGAATCCACTCCGGGTCGGCGATAAACTCCCGGGCCACGACGACAAAGTCCGCCTTGCCCTGGGAAAGAATCTCCTCGCAGTCGTCCAGGCTGGTGATGCCGCCGATGGTGGACACATAGCACTGATTCAGGCAGCCGCTCTTTTTGAAATGCTCGGCGATAAACACGTTGGGATTCGGAGGCAGGAAGCCGCAGGGGTGCGTCCAGGTCATCCAGTCAGGGTTGTGCATACCGGCGCTGGCCTGGATGATGTCGCAGTAGGGCTGGAACTGCTGGGCAATCCGCAGACCTTCGTCCAGGTCGATGCCGCCCTGCTGGAACTCCGTGCCGGACATACGCACGTCAATGATGAAGTCCGGGCCGACGGCCTCACGAATCCCCTTCAAGATTTCCACGGGATAGCGGCAGCGGTTTTCCGTGGAGCCGCCGTACTCATCGGTGCGCTTGTTCGTATACGGCGACAGGAACTGCGCTATGGGGATAGAGTGCCCGAAATGGAGCATGACCCCGTCAAAGCCAGACGCCTTGAGGGTCAGGGCCGCCTCAATATATTCATTTTTAAACCATTCCATTTTGTCTCTGGGAATTTCCCTCCCCAGAACCGGGTCGCCCATGATGGAGCAGCCGTCAGAGACGGTATAGCCGTCCGGGAAGATGCCGATCAGCTCCATGGTGCATTTGGCCCCATAGAGATGAATCCGCCCGGCCAGGTCGCAGAGCCGGTTGGTGTGATTTGGCACCTTTAGAT
>JAJQHT010000039.1 GCA_021199595.1 Oscillospiraceae bacterium | reverse complement strand
CCAATTTTGGTTGCATTTCTGGCCGGAGTCGTATATAATAAGCTCATTCTAAAAAATAAGGTAGTGATTATATGTCTGGACAACACCTCGCGCCGGAGGATCAGTCCTCTTCCCGGTCTAACTCCCGCTCCAGCTCCCGTTCCCGGGCTGAATCTGAATATTCAGGATATTCAGAATATGAATATGGCTATGAGGACTACGAGTCCGAGGCCCGCTCCCATTCCCGCTCCCGCTGGCAGAAGTGGGTCATCGCGGCCGCTTTGGCCGTGGTCGTGATTGCCGTCGGCGTGATGGGCTTCATGCTGTACAGCGACCTGCGCGGCGACGACGTTGCGGAGACCGCCGAGGGCATCACCGCGACCATCACGGCTCAGGATTCCAGCGGCAAGGAGGTCGCGAGCAAGCTCTCCGTGACCGAGGGCACCCAGCGCCCGGATACCGTGGATGAGGACGAGGAGCTTCTTCTGCTCGACCTGACCTGGACCGGCAGCAAGGACGCGTCCTATCCCCTGGTCGTCACGATAACGGACAGCAGCTTCACAAACGACGACGGCCTCGCCGTATACCATTATAATAACGGAGAGTGGGAGCTTATCGGCACCTACCTCATCGTGAATCACTCCGTCTCCTTCCCGGCGGAGAGCCTCTCCCCTTTCGCGTTCCAGGTAATAAGCTCCGAGCCTGAACCCACCGCGACGCCGGAGCCGACCGCGACGCCGGAACCCACCGCGACACCCGAGCCGACGCCCGAGCCTGTGGACTACGGTACATACAGCACCGTGCAGGACGGCCTCGCCGTGGAGATGGACGCCCTGGTGGACGGACAGGCCTCGATCCTTGCCGCGATAAACGACCCCGCAGAGGACGGCTCCCTGACCGCCTCCGTCCTGCTCAACTATAACGGCACCGAGCTTCGCACGGTGGACGTTGATGTCGCCATCACGTCGGACGGTATCTACTATCTGACCGGCGACGTGGTAGAGGGTATGCTCTGGACGGCCACGGCGGACACCTATGTTGGCGAGACGCGCTATTCCCTCGCCAACAACGGAGCCTATCTGAACCTGGACGAGGATAACGCAAACGTGGTGCTGGACGACAACGACTACCGCACCCGCTGGCAGTATGAGACCATCACCCTGGACGACGGGACGGAAAAGACCGTTCTGACCTATATGGTGGATTCCACCGTCTATTACGTCGCGACCATGACCATGGTCACGGATACCGCCGACACGACGGAGACCGTCGAGGATGCGGAGGCCGTCGAGGAGACAGAAGTCACCGAGGCGGAGACGACTGAGACCGACGAAGCCGCCGAGGCGGACGAGACCACCGTTGAGGTCGAGGTCACGAACGATTCCGGCCTGACCGAGGTGCTGCGCTTCACCGTTACCACCGACAGCAGCGAGGCGCTCTCCTTCGTGCAGTTCCAGGTGACGGAGGGCGTGCTGGATGAGACGACGGGCCTCATCTCCGGCATCCTGGTGGCCACCCCGGCCCCCACGGCTGAGCCGACAGCGGCCCCCACGGAAGCTCCTTCGGACAACAGCTCCACCAGCAGCAGTAACAGCGGCTCCAGCAGCAGCTCTACAGCGACCGCCGCGCCCACGGCAACCGTCGCGCCCGCCACGGCAGCGCCCACGGCGACCCCGGCGCCCACAGAGGCCCCCTCGGATTCCTCGACCTCTGACACGACCACCCTGCCCGACTCCAGCGGTTCGGACACAGAATAAAATCCAATCCATAAGCATCGCCCCCGTGCCAATGGCGCGGGGGCGGATTTTATGCGCGGGAATTGCTTTTCCCGCCGGATGGTGCTATGATTGGAGCAAAAATATACAGGAAAAAGGAGAAATCACCATGAAGCGAATTGCCGCCGTCCTGCTGGCGCTGGCCCTGCTGCTGTGCATGGCCGCCGGGTGCAGCGCGAGGGCCTTCACCCAGTTTGAAGCGGCCCTGGAAAGCGCCGCGGAGACGGACGTCACCGATTTTTTCGCCGCCGTGGAGGAGACCTGCGGCCTCATCCTGGGCGAGCAGGAATCCATCATCGACACGGACGCCTGGCCCGTCGGGACGCTCGGCTCTGTCTATCAGGCCAGCGGCTTTACCATCGCAGGCTATGACGCCAGCGTCGCCCTCTCCGTCAACAGCGGATTCATCACCGGCGTGGATTTTAATTTCAAGGGCATCACCGAGGAGGATTTCGAGACGATTGCCGCCGCCGCGGAGGCCGCCTTCGGCGAGGCGGATCGCTCTGGCGAGACCATCATCACGCTCCTCTGGTCCAACGCCAGCCTTATCTATCAGACCGGCGCAAGCTCCTGCGAATTTCTGGTGTACGGCTAAAGGTATATACTCTCCGACAAAAAAACAAATCGCCCAAAAGGAGAGGAAACCTTTTGGGCGATTTTGAAACAGACGGCGCAAACTTTTGAGGTTATTGATTTACAAAAAAGAGGAATTTTGTGGGAAGAAAGCGGCCAAGGAGTTGAACAGAAAAAAACGGGCTGATAAAAACGGGTTTTAAACAAGAGAGAAAAGAGGAATGGCCGCTAGAGGAATCTTTAGACAGAAAGTGAGTGGAAATCGTTCACGCCGTCCGCTGTGGCCCGTAAAAATACGCTGGCTCACGACTTCATCATACTACCACGCGCGAACTTTGTCAATTAACAAACATATATATTTGTATTTTTTCATAAACAAAAGCAAGGAGAGGACAAGCAAATGACCACAGAAGAACAGCGTCTGCAAAAGAAGTATTTTCCCCATACCCCCTGGACGGAGGAGGGGCCGGTGCGCCGCCGGTATCTCGCGAAGGCCGCCGAAGGGGACGCGCTGGACGCGCTGAAAGCCCTGGCGGAGGCCGAGCTGCTCCTGCCGGGGGAAAAAATCATGACCGCCGACGGCCCGGAGGCCCTGGCTCTGCTCCGCCGGCGGGACGGCGGCGAGCCGCTGGCGCTGATATTGGGCCGGGGCCTGGACGCCTGCTGGTGCGACCTGGCCCTCTCCCTGCCGGACGCGGACGGCTGGCAGACCCTTCTCGTCCGCTCCGAGGAGGGCGAAAACCTCACAGCCCTCGCCCACGCCCGGAAGGCCCTGCAATTCCGCCGGGGATAAGAAACATATAGTAATGTATCGTCAGGCCCGGATAACTGGGCCTGACGATTTATATGCCAGGATTTTACCAACATTTTACGCCCGCCCTGTGGCGGGCTTTACGTTTTTTCTGCCAGAATAGAGCTGTCCCTTCGGGGGCAAAACTATTTTTGGAGGAATACCAGAGATTATGAAAAAAGCAATCTCCCTTTTGCTGGCCTTCGTGCTGCTGCTTGGCCTGATGGCCGGCTGCACCAGCGCCAGCGCTGAAACCACGACATCAGAAGCCGCCTCTGCCACAGCTGCGGCCACTGCCCTGGTGGCGGAGAGTCTCTCCGCCGAGACCACCACCGTGACCGAGACGGAGACCACCGTTCCCAAGTATGTGTTCCTGTTCATCGGCGACGGCATGAGCTATCCCCAGATTCAGGCGACCGCCGACTATCTCGGCGCGCTGGACGATGAGGATTACTTCCAGGCCGAGCCGAGCCTGGACGACAACGAGGGCGCGACCCTGGACGGCCCGTCCTA
>JAJQHT010000325.1 GCA_021199595.1 Oscillospiraceae bacterium | reverse complement strand
GTATTATGGGGCGCACAGCTGGGTCGTCATTCCCGAGGACGGAATAAACTGGATATACGATGTGGAGCTGGAGGACGCCCGCCCCGAGCGACATGGAGATTTGGCCCTGTTCCACATTCAAAATTATGAGATATACAACTATTGGTACGAACCGGATTGGTGATTATTGAAAACATGGTGAAAGCATATTTTTTGGATTGGAGCGGCGTCTCTCTGCCGGAGAGCGCCATGACCTTGCTGCCCGCATGGCGGCGGGAGCGGGCGGCTGGGCTGCGTCGTCCCGCATCTCGAGAGGAGAGTATATGGACAGGCCTGCTGTGGCGTTATGCCATGGAAGAAAACGGCCTCGACCCGGATATGCCAATCTCCATTCTCCCGGCGGGCAAACCGACAGCGGCGGATGGATCGGTGTTTTTCAGCCTCTCGAACTCCGGATCTCTGGCGCTGTGCGCAATAGGAAGCAGACCGGTCGGCGTGGACGTGCAGCAGGTGAAGTCTGTGAATCTTTCCATTGCCAGACGGTTTCATCCGGAGGAACGGGAATGGCTTGATGCCCAGCCGGAGGAGGAGCGTGAGCGGGCCTTCTTTCACATTTGGACGCGGAAGGAGGCGTGGGTCAAGGCGGTCAGTGATGAGGAAATTCTTCCTCTTTCTCAAACGGATGTAATCCACCCCTTGCCAGATTGGGGGTTTATGGATTATAATGTAATTGTAAAGAATGTGTCAAGTCAGTACCTGGCCGCTCTTTGCAGTCGGGGAGAGGCGCTTCCCGCCGCCTTGACAAAAATCCGGCCCGAGGCGCTACTGACTGCCCTTGGGAGAGAAAAAGAGGAAAACCCATCTTGAAAGGAGAACAAATGAAACGAGTTTTAAGTCTACTTCTGGCGCTTAGTCTGGCCTTTTGTCTGGCCCTGCCGGCTGCCGCTTCCTCAGGGGAGGCAAGCTCCACTGTGGATGCCAGTGAGGAGACGCCCAGCGATGAAATGGTCATCGGCTATCAGGCCTACGAGCCGGTGGAGGAGCTGGACATTGATCTGGACGGTCTCTATACCGGCGAGGACTACGGCGAGAGTCTTGGGGATATTACTGTAGCCGCCGGAGAGACCTGGACAGTTGAGGACAGCTGTGTGGTTGATGTCCTTGAGATTGAGGACGGAGCCACGGTAGAGGCGGACTATCCCGTGATCGTTTTCTTCTCAGAGAGCGACACAGTAGAGAACGGCCAAGTCATCGGCAATGTCCAGTTTGTCAGCGATTATGACGAGGTGGTGGCCATTGTCCACACCAACGACACCCACGGCTTTTTGACCACAGAGCCGTATGTGAAGGGCCTTAAGACCCAGCTGGAGCAGTCCGGCAATTACAGTCTTGTCCTGGCCGTCAGCGGCGGCGACCTGTATGCCGGCGGCTACGCGGCGGCTCATGTGTATGAGGGTGAGTATATCCCCTATATCATGGCGATGATTTATGATTACTACACCTGGGGCAATAACGACGGCGGCATCACCGACCAGGGACTTGGTACCTATTTCTTGTCCATCCTGAGCCAGGAGAGCGGCCTGACCCCGCTGCTGGCGAATCAGAACGCCTCGGAGGACATCGATATGGTGGCCTATGCGGAGAGCTATGAGCCTGCGGTGGGCGTAGAAGAGTTTGTGGATTTGTATTCCGATATTCTGTCTCTGAACGAGGACGGCACCATTGATTACAGCGCCATCGATCTGGAGAGCTATAACCTCTCTGCCGGGGACAACGCCCTGGACGACGGCGTGATTGTGGAGACTGCGAATGGCACCCTGATCGGCCTGTTTGGGGAGTCCACCCAGGGCGGCTCCATTACCGACGCTTATTTCGCAGGTGGTCAGTCTACCATCACCGTGGCTCAGAACGCCACAGACGCCCTGCTGGCGGACGGCGCCAGCGCGGTGGTTATGGTCTGCCACACCGGCTGGATGGGAGCCGACTCTACGGAGGCCAGTTCCAATGACACAAACTCTGCCCAGGTGGCTCTGAAGACCACGGGCATTGACGCCATTATCGACGCGCACACCCATTCCGTTATCAATGACGGTGAGGGCTGGCTGTTTGATGAGTCTGAATCCGACACCATTGTGAACCAGGCCAACTGCAAGGGCGAGGCCATAGGCGTGTTGTACCTCTATCTGAAGGACGGCCAGGTGGTAGCCAAGGACAGCGAAAACCTGACCACCAACGACAACGGCGAATGGGAAGGCATTCAGCCGGACGCGGAGGTTCAGACTGCGGTTGACCGCTGCTATGGCCGCCTGGAGGCGGACGGTTACACCAAAGTGTATGCCACGACAGAGTATTTCCTGAACGGCGAGCGTATCAGTTCCGGTGACGTGGGCGGCGGCGTCCGCGCCAATGAGACGAACCTGGGAGACCTGGTAGCCGACGGCATCCTGTATACCGCTCAGCAGCTTTGGGACGGGGATGAAATCTCCATCGCCCTGTATCCCGGCTTCTGGGTGCGCGCCTCCATTGAGGCGGGGGATATTACCCTGGTGGATGCTTTGTCCGTGTTTGCGAACCCCTTGAAGATTTATTATGCCGAATATACGGCGGAGGAGCTTGTCAGCCTGATGAATACCTCCTGCTCCAAAATCGGAGAGGAGAACAACAATATGTATCAGGTGGCGGGCCTGACCTGCACCTATGACCCGGATACCTTCGCAGTCACGACTCTGACCGTTGGGGATGAGCTGATTTATGACCACGGGGAATACCTGGTGGACGAGGACTGGACGGTGGGCTGCGCCGCGGAGGTTGGCGGCGGCGACATGACCGTGCCGGACGGCACGGAGATCGTGGCCTCCAATTCCGAAATGGCCCAGCTTTGGTGCGAGTTCCTTGAAAATGCGGAGTATACCATCTATCCCGATGAGGTAGCCCCCGCTGGCCGCGTGACCCCGGCCGTGTAAAATGCCATAGCATATGAGAAGGCCCCGGCGGGAATTTCCCGCCGGGGCTTGTTTTCGGTTGGATGCTGTGCCGCGGTCAAGATTATTGATCGAACTTGCCGCGGGGAGTGTATGTTGTGTGCAACAGTTCGTGGGATTTGTGACCGCAAGGCTCGCCCAGATAGTTTTCATACAGGGCGATGATGTCCGGGTTTTCGTGGGACTTCCTGACCTGCTTGCCCTCGTCCTCGATGTAGAGAGCCTGCATACGGCGCTCCCTGTAGTCGGCCACATGGCCCAGGGTACGGGGCTGACCGCCGCCGTTAATGCAGCCGCCGGGGCAGCCCATGACCTCGATGAAGTGATAGGGGCTTTCGCCGTTTTTGACCTGCTCCATCAGAACATCCGCATTTTTCAGGCCGCTGGTGACGGCGACGCGGGCGGTAACGCCTTCCAGGAAGGAGTACTCCGGCTTGACATTCTCGAAGGTGAGAGAGGCCTCCTTGATTTTCTCCAGACCCATGATGGGCTTGAGGTGCAGGTTTTCGCCGGGCATTTCCCGACCTGTCACCAGCTCATATACCGTGCGGAGAGCGGCTTCCATCACGCCGCCGGTGACGCCGAATATATCCGCCGCGCCGGAGGAGAAGCCCAGGGGTGCGTCGAACTTGCCGTCCGGCAGATTGGGGAAGTCGATGCCCATGGTGCGGATC
>JAJQHT010000060.1 GCA_021199595.1 Oscillospiraceae bacterium | reverse complement strand
ATATCATCTCTCAGCTCATCGCCGGAACGGCGGTGCTGGCCGTTGTTCTCCCGAATATGGGCATCGTGGTGGAGCTTGTTATCACCGCGGCGTTTATGGCGGTGTATGTGATATGCGGCGGCACCCAGGGCGCCGGACGCGTGGGAATTTTGAAGGTAGTGCTGCTGTATATCTCCATGGCCTTCTGCGCCGTGATTGTGCTGCAGCTGTGCGGGGGCTTTAGCGGATTTATGACCCAGGTGGAGTCCATCGACACCACGGTGAATCTGAAAAGCCTGTTTGCCCGCGGGGTGGGAACAGATACCGGGGCCTGCCTGTCCCTGATTCTGGGCGTCCTGACCACCCAGACCTATGCCATGGCCGTCATGTCCAGCAAGTCCGACAGGGCGGCCCGCACCGGTGCCTTGGTCAGCGCCGTGCTGATTCCGCCCATCGGGGCCGGCGGCATCCTGGTGGGTCTCTATATGCGCGCAAACTACCCCGGCATCGCGGCTAAGACCGCCCTGACCACCTTCGCCTTGGAGCATCTGCCCGGCCTGGTGGGCGGCATCGTACTGGGAACGCTGTTCATCGCCGTGGTGGGAACCGGGGCAGGGCTGGCCATGGGTATCTCCACTGTGATTCGGCGGGACATCGTCTTCCGCTTCACAGACCGCTTCCAGAACCCCAGGAAAAACCGCCGGCTGAGCCATATCATCATCCTGGTGGTGCTGGCGCTGGGCTGCTGCCTGTCCACCGGCAGTCTGGGCGATACCATTTTGAACTTCGCCTTTATGAGCATGGGCCTGCGGGGGGCGGTTGTGTTCGCACCGCTGTGCTGCGCTCTGTGGCTGCCGGGGCGGGTAAATAAAAAATGGGTCATGGCCGCCATTATCGCCGGGCCGGTGTGTGTGCTGCTGTTCGGCACGGTCATCCCTATGCCGTGGGGTATGGACTCTCTGTTCGCCGGTATGCTGGCCAGCATTCTCTGCTGCGCCGTGGGTCTGGCCGTGGGCAGGAAGGAGCCGGGGTTGGACGCCGCCTCCAAATCGTAAGGAATGGATTGCTTTTATTGCGGAAATCGGCTATAATGGCCCCGGTGATAAAGGCTTTATGAAATCTTTACTTCTTGTTATCAATCCCGCTGCCGGGAAGGGTTCCTTCCGCCACGGCCCGGCCCCCCGTCCGCCGCCCTTCCCCCACGGCGGCCTTCCCCCCCCGGGGGGCGTCCCCCCCCAGCATGGCGACGCGACGGACATCACGGCCCGCGAAGGGGCCGGGTATGACCGGGTGGTCTGCGTGGGCGGGGACGGCACTCTGGGGGAGACCGTGACCGGCCTGATGCAGCTGCCGGCGGAGAAACGCCCCACCCTGGGCTATATCCCCATGGGCACGACAAACGACTTTGCGCATACCTTGGGCCTGAGCCACGACCCGGTGCAGGCCGCCTATGTGGCCGCCTATGGCAATCCCCTTGCGGTGGACGCGGGCCACTTTAACAACCGGGGCTATTTCACTTATGTGGCGGCTTTCGGCGCTTTCACAGAGGTGACGTATGAGACGCCCCAGGAACAGAAAAACAATATGGGCTTTTTCGCCTATGTGCTGGACGGTATGCGCCGCCTGCCGAACCTGACCCACCGCTGGACAAGGGTGGAATATGACGGAGGCATCCTGGAGGACGATTTTCTCTTTGGCGCGGTCTCCAACAGCCGCTCCATCGCGGGCATCATCAAGCTGAAGGAGTCTGTGGACATCTCCCTGAACGACGGGATGTTCGAGGTCATCCTTATCCGCACGCCGGAGTCGCTTCTCCAGCTGGGGCCAATTCTCACGAACATCCTGACCAGCAGCTTTACAAGCGAGGACATTATCATCCTGCACACCCAAAGCGTCCGCTTCACCTTCCGCGACCCGGTGGCCTGGACGCTGGACGGCGAGGACGGCGGCAGCCACTCCGTAGTCCAATGCCAGAACACCCGTCACGCTCTTCAATTCATAATAGACCCCGCCCGCGTTGGCAAGGAAACCATCCCGACGCTGGAACAAAAGTAAATCAGAAGGCCCTTGTCAAAGCCGCCGGCTTTGCAAGGGCCTTTTCGTTATATGGACGCAGGCTGTGCCCTGCTGTGCCGGATACAGACCGCAGCGACCACGGCGGTTATTACCTCCGAGCCGGGGAGGGCCAGCATGACGCCGTTTGTTCCCAGGGCCATGGGCAGCAGCCACAGCGCGAGGCCGCTGAGGGCAAAGCTGCGCAGCACGGACACGGCCATGGACATCCGAAACCGCAGGATGGACTGGAGATAATAAGTGGCGAGCACCGTGATGCCAAGCGGCAGGAACACCAGGAAATACCGCCGCACCAGCCCCGGCGCGATGGCCAGAACCTCCTCCGAGGCGGACATGAACAGCCGCATCAGCCCAGCGGGGAACAGCTCGCCAATCAGCACGAAGGCCGCGCCCAGGCCCAGCACCGTGACCAGCGACAGGCGAAACAGCCGCCCTATCCGCTCCGTCTGCCCCGCGCCGAAGTTTGTGGAGGCGATGGGCTGGATGGCCTGACCCACCCCGCCGAACAGCGACTGGAACAGAGCAGTGATGGTGGTCAGCACCCCATAGACGGACAGGGCCGCCGCGCCGCCATAGCGCATCAGCTGGTTGTTCGTGATGACGCCGATGAACACGGTGCCCAAATCCAGCACCCCGGCCCCGAAGCCGATGGACACAATCTGGCCCATGGCCTTTCCCAGCGCACGAGGGCGGCGCAGCCGCAGGCGACAGGATTTGCGGAAAAAATAGAAAATCATCACGATGGCCTGCAAAACCGTTCCGGCCACCGTGGCGATGGCCGCGCCCCGGATGCCAAGACCCAGAAAGAACACAAGAAACCAGTCCCCGAAGATGTTCAGCGCACCGCCGGCGACGACTGCCCCGGTGGCCAGACCGGGTGCGCCGTCGTTGCGGATGAAGGCGCCGAGGAAGATGGGGAAGATGATGGCCGGCCAGAAGCCGATGAGCCACCGGGCGTATTTCATCACCATGGTCAGGGTCTCCCCCTCCGCGCCGAAAAAGGCCATGATTCGCTCCCCGAACAGGGCCAGCGCGAGCCAGGAGACAAGCGTCAGCGCCGCCATGAGCAGCACGGAGGCGGTGAAATAATCGTCTCCCTTCTCCCAGTCTCCCTGGCCCCGGGCCTCGCTCATCAAAACGGAGCCGCCCACGCCGCACATAATGGCCAGAAACACGCTCACGCCGAACAGCGGGCCGACTACCGCCATGGCCGCCGCCCCGACAGGCCCCTCCGACTGGCCCACGGCGATGGAGTCCACAAAGCTGTAAATACTCATCACCAAGGCTCCGCCCAGGCCGGGCAGCAGGAATTTTCGATAAAGCCGCCGAATGTCGCTGGTCAATAGCTCCATAGGGAAACCGCTTTCCATAAAATCCTTTGATAAAAGGATATTTTTTGTCGAACAATCGTATTATATCCATCCCCGTCTGTGCTGTCAATTCGGTTTCAGGCGGGGACAGATTGGGTAGCTTCGCTAGGCGGTCATAAAAAATCTCCGGCGAAAAGAGCGTCTTTCGCCGGAGATTTTGATTTTTCGTATTAAAATTCCGCGTTTCCTACGGTGCGGGGGTGCAGCTCCACGTCCCGGATGTTGGTCACGCCGGTGA
>JAJQHT010000109.1 GCA_021199595.1 Oscillospiraceae bacterium | reverse complement strand
GGTGCGGATGGTCACGTCGGAGATGTTCGCCGTCAGGTCGGAGCCGACGACATAGAGGCCGGCGCCCACGCCGCCCATGTCGTTCTCGCCCCAGCCGGTGAGGTTGATCTCGTAGCCGGAAACGTCAATCTCCGAGCCGTCGTCGCCGGTAATCATAATGCCGTTGAAGTTGGCGCCATCGGAGGTGATGGTGTTGTCCACCACGGCGGCATCCACGGAGAGTGAATCGACCTTCTCGCCGTTGTAGTAATAGAGGGCCGCCCGCTGCTCATAGGTGTAGGTGGAACCCATGTTGGGGCCGCTCAGATACGCCTCGTCCGTCAGGGTGAGGACGATGCTGCCGGTGTAGCTCTCGCCGGAGACGATGTCCGTCTGCACGCCGTCGATGGTCATGGTGACAAGCTCGCCGTTGGGGCCGCGCAGCTCCTCATTCTCGCCCACGGTCAGCTCCTCCAGCTCGCAGCTCTCCTCGATAACCACGATGTCCTTCGGCTCCTCGGTGGCCTCGTCGGATGCGTCGCTGCTCACATCCACGCCGGCCTCGATAAGCTCCGTGCCCAGGCCGCCGCCCAGATCCTCCGTCGCCTCCTCCGAGGCAAACGCGCCCACAGCGCCAAGGGAGAGAGCCATGGCCAGCACCAGGGCCAGCGACAGGACTTTCTTGAACTTCATACTCGTTCCTCCGTTTCTTTATAAAGATTGTTTATCCATGATACCATATGGTTATGAGAATGTCAAAAGCAAAACGCCCGCCCTTGTGCGGAATCCACGAAAAAACGGCTGTTCCGGCCATCAATTTTGGCGGGCGCATAAGCGCTCTGCGGTTGACTTCATCCCTTTAGCGTGATAGTATGATAGCGAGATGATTTGACATCCAGGAGGTATTTGTACTATGTCTCTGCCACAGACCCAGGAGACAGACCAGCTTTTCCGCTCCATCCTCGCCCTGCAAAGCGTGGAGGAGTGCTATCAATATTTTGAGGACTTATGCACCGTGCGGGAGATCCAGTCCATCTCCCAGCGGCTCGCCGTGGCCGAAATGCTGGCCGGGGGCCGCTCCTATCAGCAGACCATCCAGGAGACGGGCGCAAGCTCCGCCACCATCAGCCGCGTGAAGCGCTGCCTGGAATACGGCGCGGGCGGCTATCAGCTCGTGCTGGAACGCCTGAACGCGGGGAAGGAGGACGGCCAATGACGACGACCACAAGGCCGGAGGATCGGCTCTCCGCCGCGCTTTGCGCGCTTTACCAGCGCTATGGCTACCGGCAGTATCGCATGAGCAAGTTTGAGGAATACGACCTCTACGCCCAGAACAGAAATTTTCTGGAAAGCGAGCAAATCCTCACCTTCAGCGACACCAACGGCCGCCTGATGGCGCTCAAGCCGGACATCACCCTCTCCATCATCAAAAACAGCCGGGAGGGCCAGGGGCCGCAGAAGGTATTTTACCGCGAGAGCGTCTACCGCGTGCCGCGAAACGGCATGGGCTTCCAGGAGATCATGCAGACAGGGCTTGAGTGCATCGGCGCGGTGGACGATTACGCCATGGCCGAGGTGCTGATGCTGGCGGCGCGGAGCCTGGAGGCCGTCAGCCCGAGCTATGTGCTCGACCTGTCGCACATGGGCATTTTGCGGGGGCTTCTCGCCTCGCTGGACATTCCGCCGGAGGGGCGGGCGGCGCTGCTGGCCGCCATGGGAGAGAAAAATCTCCCCGCGCTGGAGGATACCGGCGCGGCGCTTGGTCTTTCCCGCGACACGCAGCGGCTGCTGCGCAAGCTCACCTGGCTGGCCGGCCCCATCGGACAGGCGCTGCCGAAGCTCATGGCCCTGCCGCTGCCCCCCGCGAGCCGCCAGGCGGCGGAGGAGCTGGAGGCGCTCGGGAAAATCCTCGCCGGGTTCGGAACGTATCACATAAACCTTGACCTCTCCGTGGTAAACGACATGGACTACTATAACGGCCTGACGTTCCGGGGGTTCGTGGACGGGGTCTCCGTCGGCGTGCTCTCCGGCGGGCGGTATGACAGCCTGCTGCATCGCATGGGAAAGAGCGGCGGGGCGATTGGCTTTGCCGTATACCTAAACGAGCTGGAGAGGCTTCTGACAAGCCCCGCGCCCTACGACGTGGACACCCTTCTCGTCTATGCGCCGGAGGATGACCCCGCCGCCGTGGCGGCCATGGCGAAGGCACTGGAGGCCGATGGCGAGACCTTCCGCGTGCAGCCGGCGGGAGAATGTAGCCTCACCTATAAGCGGCGCATAGGCCCGGACGGCAGGGAGGTATAATAATCATGGGACAGATGCTGAACATTGCCCTGCCAAAGGGACGGCTGGGCGAGAAGGTATATGATATATTTCAGGCTGCGGGGTACGACTGCCCCGCCCTGCTGGAGCCGAACCGGCGGCTTATCTTTGAAAACGAAAGGGCCGGGGTGCGGTACTTCTGGGCAAAGCCCACGGACGTTCCCATCTACGTCGAGCGCGGCGCGGCGGACATCGGCGTGGCCGGAAAGGACATTCTGCTGGAATACGCCCCCGACGTATACGAGCTGCTCGACCTGCACATGGGCCGGTGCCGGATGTGCGTCGCCGGCCCGGCGGATTTCCGGGACGATTACGCCCGCACGCTGCGGGTGGCGACAAAATTCCCCAACATCGCCCGCCGCCATTACAGCGCCCAGAGCCGCCAGATTGACATTATTAAACTAAACGGCTCCATAGAGCTGGCCCCCATCGTGGGTCTCTCGGACGTTATCGTGGACATTGTGGAGACGGGCAAGACGCTGGAGGAAAACGGCCTTCTGCCCCTGGAGACCATCGCCCCCATCAGCGCCCGGCTCATCGCGAACAAGGCGCGGTATAAGTTCGTAGGGGACGAGATAAACGCGCTGTGCACAAGGGTCGCCGCCCTGGTGCGGGACAGGGAGGAAACGACATGAAAATATACCGCTATGGGGAGATCCCCCTTTCTGCGCTTCTCATCCGCACGATTGAGACCTCCGGCGTCAGCGACACGGTGCGGGAGATCATTGCCGACGTGGCCAACCGGGGGGACGAGGCGCTTTATGACTACGCCCGCCGGTTCGACGGCGCGGCACTGGAAAGCCTGGAGGTATCCCAGGAAGAAATCGACCGGGCCTATGAAAGCACCGACCCCGCCTTTATCAAAACCCTGGAGACCGCCGCCGCCAACATCCGCGCCTTCCACGAAAGGCAGATGGAGCAGGGCTTTCGCATGGCGGGGCCGGACGGGTCTTTTATGGGCGTGAAGATAACGCCCATTGAAAAGGTCGGCCTGTGCGTTCCCGGACGCACCGCCGCCTATCCCTCCACCGTGCTGATGACCGCTATCCCGGCGAAAATCGCGGGGTGCCGCGAGCTTGTTATGGTCTCGCCCCCGGGGGCGGACGGACGCCAGCCGGACGCGATCCTCGCCGCCGCGAAAATCGCCGGGGTAGACCGCATTTTCCGCACCGGCGGGGCGCAGGGCGTCGCGGCGCTGGCCTATGGCACGCAGTCCGTTCCGAAGGTGGACAAGATCGTCGGCCCCGGCAGCGCCTTCGTGGCGGAGGCAAAGCGTCAGGTGTTCGGCCTCGTGGACATCGACATGATCGCCGGGCCGAGCGAGATTTTGGTCGTAGCGGATGAGACCTGCGACCCCGCATATATCG
>JAJQHT010000232.1:3251-3669 GCA_021199595.1 Oscillospiraceae bacterium | reverse complement strand
GGGTAGAGGGCGGTGTTGTTTTTGCCCTAGCTCTCCGCAAAGGTATGTATCCACCAATTGGCAAAATAATCCAGCCTCGGCTCGAAATAACTGAGCATTTCCAGGTGATAGCCCCTGTCCAGCAGCAGCTTCCGCAGGCAGGCGTATTGCAGGGCGATATTTTCCCTCGCGCTCTCGTGCCAGAGCCTGTCCCGCATGGAGCGCATACCGCCCACCAGGGCGCGGATGTCGATCCCGGCCACGGCCATGGGAAACAGACCCACGTCGCTGATAACAGAGAACCGTCCGCCCACCCGCTCCGGGAAGGTCAGGAAGGTATAGCCGTTGTTCCGGCAGAGCTGGTGCAGGGTGCTGTCCGGGGTGCCGGTGGCGAAAATACGCCCGGCGGCGTTTTCCGCGCCATAGCGCCGTTCCAGAT
>JAJQHT010000232.1:0-3241 GCA_021199595.1 Oscillospiraceae bacterium | reverse complement strand
ATATTGGCGCAGCACCCGGAAGGCGATGCCCGGCTCCTGTGTCTCAAAGTTTTTGGCAATGCAGTCGATGTATACGGACTTGTACCCGTCCAGCTCCTCCAGCAGGCGGGCGGTCTCGCAGGCGGAAATGGTGTTGCCTGCCCACAGGATCGCCGGACCGCCCTTGGGCCGCAGGGCCTTGATGGCGGCGCGGGAGGACTGGTTGGAGCCGCCGATGCCAATGACCACAAAGGCGTCCCCGTCGGCGCGAACCCGCCGGGCCTGCTCCAGGAGAAAAACAAGCCGTTCCTCTCCGGCGGTGTCGTCCACACGGAACCAGCCCAGGTAGTCCCGGTATTCCTCCTCGCCGTCAATCACACGCTTCAAAAGACCGGCGCTGTCTGCCATCATGGTTTCCAGCGCGCCGGGGGCCAGAACCCCCTTTCGGTCGGTATAGGTCAGGGTGATGCTGTCCACGGTTACACCTCCCCCGCGGCGTAGCGCCGGGCCATTTCATCCAAAGAGACCGGCTCCACCAGAGGGGCGCGGCCCACACTGCCGAACTCCACGATCAGGGTTCCCACGACCTCCCGGACGCCACGGCGCATGGCGTCGGTGACAAGGGCCACCGTGCCGTCGTCGCCCGTGCCGTACATCAACGTGTCCATCACCGACGGCAGGAACACGCGGGGGTCGAAGGCGTCCCGCCGCTGATCCAGCAGCGTCCATATGCCGCCGATGCGCTCGTCCTGCTTCAAGTCCGGGCGGCCTTCAAACAGCTCCCGCAGGTTGCGGGTAACAGCCAGGCGAATGTCGGTGTCCACGTTTATCTTGCTGATACCGCAGCCGATGGCGGCCTTCAGTTCGTCCTTAGAGATGCCGTGTGCGTTTGTCACCTGGCCCCCCAGGGCGTTAATTTCATTTACGATGTATTGCGGAACGGTGGAGGAGCCGTGGCTCACCAGCGCCCCCTTGATGCCCGCGTGGTTCATGCACTCCCGGATGGCGGTGGGGATCTCCCGGCGCAGCTTCACGTCCTTGCCCTTGTTGGCCCCGTGCATGGTACCATAGCTGATGGCCAGAGCGTCCACGCCGGTTTTCTGGAAAAACTCGATGGCGGAAAGGGGGTTCGTATAGGTGGAACCGGCGGCGAAGACATGATCCTCCACGCCGGCCAGAACACCAAGCTCGCCCTCCACGCTGACGCCTCTTGCGTGGGCATACTGCACCACGGCGCGGGTTAGCTCCACATTTTCCTCAAAGGGGAGGGAGGAGCCGTCGATCATCACAGAGGTATAACCTCCCTCGATGGCGGCGGCGCAGGAGTCGAAGTCCTTCCCGTGATCCAGATGCAGCACCACGGGGATGGGACTGTTTTCCGCGAAGCGCCGCACGGCGGCAGCAATGTTTTTCGCCCCGCGCTTCTTGTCCTCCAGGGTGCCTTTGGCAAAATCCACCGCGCCGCCCATGAAGGCGTTGGCAAGGTCGGCCCCCTGCAAAATGGCGGGAGAGCGGAACAGCTCGTGTATTTGAATGACGGCCTCGGCCTGGGCCACGGCGTTCACATTGAACGCCCCCTGGGCATAGCCGTTCGCAACGGCGGTGTCCAGCACGGGACGCAGAGGAATCAGCGGCATAAATATATGTCTCCCTTCTCAGTTTGTTAATGTGCTTGATATACAGTGTTTCCCGCGACAATGGTGCGCCGCACCGCCAGATCCGGGGTCAGTAGCACCAAGTCGGCATCCCGCCCGGGGGCGATGCGGCCCTTGTTCCAGCCCATCATATCCGCGGCGTTGGCGCTGGTGACAAGCGACGCCTCCTCCAGAGTAAGACCGGCGTGGGAAATGAAGTTTTTCAGCGCCTGCACCATGGTCAGGGTGCTGCCTGCCCGTGTGCCGTCGTGAAGCTTGGCGTCGCCCTGCTCCACCACCACGTCGTTGACGCCCAGCTTATAGTTCCCGTCCGGCAGTCCGGCAGCCATAATGCTGTCCGTGATGGCGATAACACGGCGCAGGCCCTTGATTTTGAGATACAGCCGCACCGAACCATAATGCAGATGGCGGCCATCGCAGATGGTCTCGCAGTAGGCGTCGGACTCCATAACGGCCCCCCAGATGGCAGGCTCGTGCTGGTGGAACAGGCGCATGGCGTTTCCCACATGGGTACCCGCCGCCGCTCCGGTGCGAATACAGGCCATGGCCTGATCATAGGTGGCGCCGCTGTGGCCGATGGACACCTGAATGCCCATGTCCCGCAGGGCCGGGATAAGGTCTGCCGCGCCCTCCACCTCCGGGGACAGGGTGACATAGGTGATATGCCCCTCCGCCGCCTGCTGGTACTGCCGGAACAGGGACGGCTCCGCCTTCTTCAGCAGGAGATGCTCCGGCATACTGCCCCGGTATTCCTGGGACAGGCACGGCCCCTCCAAATGAACGCCCATCAGGGCCGCGCCGTTTGCGCTGTGCATGGCCTGACGAATCTGCTGAATACACCAGAGGGTCTGCTCCTGGGTGTCGGTCAGCACCGAGGCGTTCCAGGCGGTGACGCCCTGGGAGGCGAAGAAGTATGCCACATCCGCCAAATCCGTCGGGTTGGAGGCGTTCACGTCGTGACCGTGGCCGCCGTGGGTGTGCAGGTCGATAAAGCCGGGGAGGATGGTCAGCCCGTCCGCGTCTATGCCGCCGGGCTTTCCCATGGACGGCTCCAGGGCAGTGATTTTTCCCTTTTCCACCAGAATATCCGCCTGACAAAAGCCCTGGGCTGTCAGCACCCGGCCCCCGGAAATACGCAATGCTTCCATCTTAAAACGGCATCTGGGCGGCGGTGGCGTTCACATACAGCACCGCGTCCGGGTGTGTCTGGGCCAGGGTGGCCGGGAAGGCGGAGGTGACGTCGCCATAGGCGGCCCGGCGGCAGACGGCCCGGTGCCAGTCCCGGAAGACGGCCAGCCGCAGCTTTTTCGCGGAGAGTATCTCCTTCATGCCGATGGTGACGGCCCGGCGAGGCATGGCCTCCAGCGCGCCCCCCAGATCGCCTACCGCGTTGGTGGCGCGGGTCTCCGGGGCAATGTCCAGCACCCGCGTGGTCAGGGCGGCGAAGTCCTCCGCTGTCAGCTCCGGCTGCGGCTCGTTAAAGGCCAGGTGGCCGGTGATGCCGATGCCGCCCACGCACAGATCCGCGCCGCCCAGCTCCTCCAGAAGGGCGGTCAGACGGCCTGGGGGCGTGGGGTCGGGGAATATCCGCTGCTCCGGGGGCATGG
>JAJQHT010000111.1 GCA_021199595.1 Oscillospiraceae bacterium | reverse complement strand
CTCCTGCAACGTATACGCCCATCCCGAATGCCGGTACTGCTGGGCCAGACTTTACTGCTCCGGCGGCTGCGCTGCCAACGCCTTCCATGCTACCGGCTCGATTCGCGGCGTTTATGAGGCTGGCTGCAAGCTGTTCCGAAAGAGAATGGAATGCGCAATCATGGTCGCGGTTGACCGCGCTTTCTCGGGCAGATGATGAATACGCCGATATGCGATTTTGCTCGTGAGTATAAGGAAAAGAAGCCCCTCCGCTTTCATATGCCCGGTCACAAGGGAAATCCCTGTCTTGGCTGCGAACCATGGGACATTACGGAAATTCCAGGCGCGGATAGCCTTTACGATGCGGACGGCATCATCCGCCAAAGCGAGCTGAACGCCGGCAGGCTTTTTGGCGCCAGAACATTCTATTCGGCAGAAGGCTCCTCCCTCGCAATCCGCGCAATGCTGAGCCTGGCCTGCCAGCACGCCAGAGCAAATGGAAAATCACCTCTAATTTGGGCGGGCAGGAACGCGCACAGCGCGTTTCTTTCCGCCGCCGCGTTATTAGATTTTTCAGTCGAATGGCTGTATTCCTCTGGGAATAATTCATACCTTTCCTGCCCGGTCGATGCGGCGGAGCTTGACGAAAAGCTGAAAAACGCTCCTGCGCGTCCAACGGCGGTTTATATCACCTCGCCGGATTACTTGGGAAGCCAGGCGGATGTCAAGTCTTTGTCAGACGTGTGTCACAAATACGCCGTGCTGCTGCTTGTAGACAACGCGCACGGCGCATATTTGAAGTTTCTGCCCTGGCCCGCACACCCCATGGAGCTTGGCGCGGATATTTGCTGCGACTCCGCGCACAAAACGCTTCCTGTTTTAACGGGCGGCGCATATTTGCATTTGTCTGAAAGCATGGCCTGCTTCTCAGACCGGGAAGTGAAAGAGTCCCTGCGGCTGTTTGGCTCGACAAGCCCATCCTTTTTGATTTTGCAGTCACTGGACAGAGCAAACCGATGTCTGGCAGAGGAGTTTCCTACCCAGCTTCATAATTTTCTGCCGCTCGTCGAAAAAATGAAGGAGCGGCTCACGTCCCATGGTTATACGCTCATCGGGACAGAGCCGCTGAAACTGACGCTATCGGCAAGGGATTATGGATACACAGGAGCGGAAATGGCAGCGCTTCTTTCTGAAAATAACATCATCGCGGAGTTTTTCGACCCAGATTACTTCGTGTTCATGCTTGCACCGTCGTTAGAAGAAACCGCTATTGCCAAACTTACCGACGCGCTGACGGCACTTTCCCGCAAACAACGCCCCGCAGCGCCTGTGCCTCGTTTCACCCGTCCGCAAGCAAAAATGAGTGTGCGCGAGGCCAGCATGGCCTCATTTGAAACCTTGCCCATCGAGCAATGCCTGGGCAGAACATTGGCCCGGGCGTCGGTGGGCTGTCCCCCTGCCGTTCCAATCCTGGTTTGCGGTGAAGTCATTGATGAAAACGCAATAAGCTGCTTCCGCTATTACGGCATTGACGTATGCAACGTGATACGGGAGCATCCCTGAAACAAAGCGGAGGGCCTCCAATAGCCCTCCGCTTGATTCGGCTGATCGATCAGCGAATCTGACCGTCGCCGTGTATCACATATTTATAGCTGCACAGCTCTTCCAGCCCCATGGGGCCGCGGGCGTGGAGCTTTTGGGTGGAAATGCCCATCTCGCAGCCCAGGCCAAAAACACCGCCGTCCGTGAATCTGGTTGAGGCGTTCACATACACCGCAGCGCTGTCCACCTGCGCGGTGAATTGCGCCGCCGTGTCACTGTTTTCTGTGATGATGGCGTCACTGTGCTTGGTGGAGTGACGGGCAATATGGCCGATAGCGCTCTGCGCGTCCGGTACCACCGCCACCGCGAGGATATAATCCAGAAACTCCGTGTCAAAATCCCGCTCTCCCGCCGGCGTGCCGGGGATAACAGCCGCCGCCTGTGCATCGAGCCGCAGCTCCACCGGGGGCAGGCCCGCCGCCTCGCGCTTTTCCACAAGAGTCTCCCGCAGGGCAGGCAGGAACTGGGCCGCAATATTCTGATGGACAAGGCAGACCTCCTCCGCATTGCATACGCTGGGGCGCTGGGTCTTGGCGTTTTCAATGATGCGCAGGGCCTTGGCCTGGTCTGCATCCTTGTCTACATAGATGTGGCAAATGCCCGTGCCCGTCTGGATACAGGGAACCGTGGCGTTTTCCACGCAGGCGCGGATAAGCCCCGCTCCCCCCCGCGGAATGAGCAGGTCAACAAGACCGTTTGCGCTCATAAGCTCTGTGCCGCTGGTGTGGGAAGTATCTTCTATCAGGCTGACAGCGCTTTCCGGCAGTCCGGCCTTTTGAAGTCCCTGCCGCAGGGCGTTCACAATGGCATGGCAGCTGCCCCATGCCTCCCGACCACTCCGCAGAATGCAGGCGTTGCCGCTTTTCACGGCCAGCGCCGCCGCGTCGCTCGTCACATTGGGGCGGCTCTCATAGATAATCGCCACCACGCCCATAGGGACGGATACCTTCTCTATCACGAGGCCATTGGGCCGCTCCACCCTTGCCAGCACCCGGCCAACCGGGTCAGGCAGCGCCGCCACCTGGCGGATGCCGTCAGCCATGTCCGCGACACGCTGCGCGTTAAGATACAGGCGATCCAGCATCACATCCGTAATATGGCCCCTGGCCGCATCCATATCCCGCGCATTGGCAGCGAGAATATCATCCGCATTTTCCAGCAGGCTGTCCGCCATATATTCCAGGGCGCGGGTCTTGACCTCCGCCCCCGACAGCGCCAGGGCCAGCTTTCCCTCCTGGGCCTTTATAAGTATCTCATGAGTCGTCATTGGTTTTTCCTCTCCTTCTCATCGTTTTCCAATAAAGCGCGTTCCCACATCTTTTCCGTCCATGATGTCATACAGCAGCTCTGGCTGCTGGCCGTTGGCAATAATCATATCTATGCCTTTGTCTCCGGTCATCTTGGCGGCCTTCAGCTTGGTTCCCATGCCACCCACGGCAAGACCGCTGCCCTTCCCGCCAGCCAGAGCCTCTATCTCCGGCGTGATGGCCTCCACACGAGGTATGAGCTGCGCCGACGGGTCAGTATGCGGGTCAGCGGTATATAGCCCGTTGATGTCGCTGAGAAGTATCAGCAAATCCGCGCCAATAGCGCAGGCCACAATGGCCCCAAGCCGGTCGTTGTCGCCAACAGCGATTTCCTCCGTGGCAATGGTGTCGTTCTCGTTGATGATCGGGAGCGTCCCCAACTCCAGGAGACGTGACATTGTGTTTTCAAAATTCCGGCGGCGGGTGTCGTCCTTCAAGTCGTCCCCGGTGAGCAGAATCTGCGCCACCACATGATGATAGTCGGAAAACAGTTTGTCATATATATACATCAGCTCACACTGTCCAACCGCGGCAGCGGCCTGCTTTGTCGGCATATCCGCCGGACGCGCCCCCAGCGACAGTTTTCCCACGCCCATACCAATGGCCCCAGAGGATACAAGGACAAGGCTGTGTCCTGCGTTTTTCAAGTCGCTCATCACCTTTACCAGCAGCTCTATCCGCCGGATGTTCAGCTGTCCCGTAGCGTGCGTCAGGGTGGACGTTCCGATTTTTATTACAACCTTCATTGCTTTACTCCAAATTTTTAATTCGTTTTATTATACC
>JAJQHT010000035.1 GCA_021199595.1 Oscillospiraceae bacterium | reverse complement strand
TGAAGGAGATTGCCGCCCTGGCGAAAGCCGCCGCCCACGTCCCCTGCGCCATCGGCTTCGGCATCTCCACCCCGGAGCAGGCCCGCGCCATGGCCCAATGCGCCGACGGCGTCATCGTCGGCTCCGCCATCGTGAAAATCATCGCCCAGTATGGCCGGGACGCTGTCCCCCACGTGGCGGACTACGTCCGCTCCATGAAGGACGCCATACGCTGAATATCATCCCGCCCGCCGCAGAGGCTTCTTCCTCTGCGGCGGTATTTTTTATGACTTTACAACCAGCGAAAGCAATGGTATATTTGTGCCATGAGAAACAAAACAGGAGGATTTATCATGGATAAGATAACGGACGCTGTTCTCTATGTCGGCGTGGACGACCCGACACTGGATTTGTTCGAGAGTCAATACGTCACCCCGGAAGGGATGTGCTATAACTCCTATGTCATACTGGACGAAAAAATCGCCATTCTGGACGCGGTGGACAGCCGCTGCGTTTCCGAATGGCTGGATAACGTGGCCCGGGCGCTGGATGGCCGCCAGCCGGACTACCTGGTGCTGCACCACATGGAGCCTGACCACGCCGGGGGCGTGCAGGCCCTGATAGAGCGCTACCCCAATCTGAAGCTGGTGGGCAACAAAAAGACCTTTCAGTTCCTGGCCCAGTTCTACAGCCCCGCGCTGGCGGATGGCCGAACCGTCTCCGTGGCCGAAGGCTCCGTTTTGGAGCTGGGGGCGCACACCCTGCGGTTCTTCCTGGCGCCCATGGTGCATTGGCCGGAAGTCATGGTCTCCTTTGAGGAGAAGGAGGGCCTGCTGTTTTCCGCCGACGCCTTTGGAAAATTCGGCGTCCGGGACGCAGACCCGGACGACTGGGCCTGCGAGGCGCGGAGATATTATGTAAACATCGTCGGCAAATACGGCGGGCCGGTGCAGGCGCTGCTGAAAAAGCTGGACAGCCTGACCGTTCAGGCCATCTGCCCCCTCCACGGGCCGGTGCTGACGGAAAACCTCCCTTATTACCTGGGAAAATACAACGTCTGGAGCAGCTACCAGCCGGAGGACAGGGGCGTGGTGATCGCCTGCGCCTCCATCCACGGGAACACTGCCGCCGCGGCCAAGCGCCTGGGGGCCATGCTGGAGGAAAAGGGCGCGGAGAGCGTCACCTATTTCGACCTTTCCCGGTGCGATATGGCCGAGGCCGTGGAGGACGCGTTCCGCTATGACCGGCTGGTGCTGGCCGCCTCCTCCTATGACGGGGGCGTGTTCCCGCCGATGGAGACCTTCCTGCTCCATCTGAGAGACAAGCGCTCGCAGAACCGCTCGGTGGCCTATCTCCAAAACGGCTCCTGGGCGCCCACCGCCGCCAAGACCATGAAGGCCATCGTCGGCGGCCTGAAAAACATCAAGGAACTCGACCCGCCTGTCACCATCCGCTCGGCCCTGAAGGACGAAGACCTCCCCGCCCTGGAGGCGCTGGCAGAAGCTATATTGCAGGCATAATCAACCGCCCGCCGGAGGATTTTCCCCCGGCGGGCGTTATTCTGAAGCGGGGAAAAATATCCGGGGATTTTCCATTATTTTCCAACGCCCTTTGCAACCTGTCGAAAACATCAGTAATGCAAAAAAAAAATAGACGTTGACAACACCATCTCCAAAATATATAATAGTAACGCTAATAAACGAATGGATTGGCAAACTTTAGCAAACTCTACAAAATCTTACATGGAGGAGGATTTCAAATCATGAAACGCATTATGTGCCTGCTTCTGGCGCTGGTCATGGTGTTCTCCCTCGTCGGCGTCTCCGCGTTCGCGGCGGATGACGAGACAGACGCGGAAGAGACCGCGTCGGAGGAGACCGCAGACCCGGCGGCGGAATCCGAGGAAGAGGATTCATCCGAGGAACCTGCCACGGAGGAACCCGTGGAGGATGAGGCCGACGCGGAGGAGACCGAGGAGGTCGAGGAATCCAACGCCGGTATCATGCTGATGAGCAGCGGGAGCAGCGGCACCGTCACCGTTCCTGTCACCGTGACCGGCGATTCGGATGGTATTTATTCCTGGAGCGATTATTCGGAGATAACGGTCGGTCGCTCGTATTCTATTCAGATAAAAGCCGGATATGATATTGAGGTCACAGGCGCAGCCGTAACTTCAAGAAGTAATTACAGGTTAGATTCCGATGGAAATGTATATCGTTCCTGTTCCTTCACCGTCAGTGAAGAAGACTATGTAGAAGGCTTGACCGTTACTGTGGAAATCGTGACCTCCAGCGAGGAAACTCCCACGGCAGTCAAAATTACCGAAATCTTGCCAGAGGGCGCAACGGAGAATGATGTGTACTATGGGAGTAGCCCGGATGCCTATGTTCTTTCCAACGGCTACGGCAGTTTCCGTCTTAGAAAGGGCTATACGGTAACAGCCACTGGCGCTGACTTGTTATATGCTGGCGAAAACACATATTCTACAACATATTATATTTATCCCCAGGACGGTGCTGAAGAAATCACACTTACCTTCACTAAGCTGGACGGCGGTACCCTGGCCGTCACCGGCGAAAGCAGTCAACTGGTGGAAATCACGGACGGAAGCGACACAATAGAAACCGGCAGCTTTGTGGAAAATGACGGGATACTCTATATCACCGTAAACGAAGGCTATGTTGTCACCGGCGGCACAACGTATGGCCGTCATTCCACAACCGACGGAATCCAAACAATATATACTGTTGCTGTTGCCGATATACTGACCGATGGCGTCGCCACGGTGAATGTTGAGCAGGGCGTAATCGTCAAGGTTGTTTCTGAGGATGAAACAGGCGCAGAATACGCAGCAGGAATAGATGGCTATACCTATGCGGTAGGCGAATTAATATATACATATGGTAATTTTAACTACATTGCAGAGTTCAGCGGCGCGGGTGTGAGCGTCACAGACACCATATATGACTGTATCGAAACAACCGGAGCAGTTTGCCCGCGTTATACACTTACGACATCGAGCGCAGGAACCCTGACCATCTCCATCCGACAGGCCAAGGACGGCGAATTGCCAACGGCTATTAAGGTAGAGTATATTGACGAAGACAACGCACTGGTAAAAGGTACTTCTTACGTACTTCCTGGCAACTCCTTGTCCGTATTGACCAAGACGGATTATACCGTCGAGGTAAAAGGAGCAACACCTTATAGTATATCTATAGGTGACATCTACTACAATGGGTCAGAGTATGTAAGTGAATGGTATGGTTCGGTGGACGAGGACGCAACAGCTGTCACCGTAACGGTTGTGCCAGTTGTAGACAGTGCAAAGCTGAAAATCGTTGACGAAAGCGGCGCGGATGCGTCCGCCGCCGCCATACAGGTGGAGGACATTGACTCCGTCGTGGCCGGTGATACGCTGGATGCTGGTAGGAACTACCTTTGTCTGGCCAACGGCTATGAGATTGCCAATGTAGAAGGCGCCACTTACTACGAATTAGGCTATGATATAGCCGACGACGGCACGATTTATGTGCGGTATGCGCTCGTCCCCACGGGCGACCCCTCCACTGTCCAGGTTACGGTGGTCGAAAAGGCCATATTGGCAACGGTAACAATCGTCAATAATGGTATACATGCGTACGTTGACAACTATAAGGAAAAAATCAGCAATACCGAGTATACGGTGCTGAGTGCCGACGAGTTC
>JAJQHT010000124.1 GCA_021199595.1 Oscillospiraceae bacterium | reverse complement strand
CGTATACATCGACGGGGAGAAAATCGCCTCAGGCGGGGCGGCGGATGAGGTCGTGGACGTGTCCGGGTGCCTGCTGTTTCCCGGCTTCATCGACAGCCACACGCATTTGGATATGCCGTCTGCCGGCACGGTGACGGCGGATGATTTCGCCTCCGGCACCGGGGCCGCACTTGCGGGTGGAACGACGGTCATCCTCGACTTCGCGACCCAGGAGCGCGGGCATACGCTCGCGGAGGCGCTGGACGTGTGGCATGGCCGCGCCGACGGGCGCTGCGCCTGCGATTATGGGTTCCACATGGCCGTGACCGACTGGAACGATGCGACGCGCGCGGAGCTGAAAACGATGGCCGCCGCCGGCGTCACGAGCTTCAAGGCGTACATGGCATATGACAATCTCCGCCTGGACGACAGGGCGCTTGCGGAGCTTCTCGCCTGCACGGGCGAGCTGGGCGCATGGCTCGGCGTGCACTGCGAGCTGGGCGACCGGGTGACGGCGCGGGTCTCCGACCTGCTGGGACGGGGCCTGACCGGGCCGCAGTGGCATCCCGTGTCACGGCCAAACCGCGTGGAGGCGGACGCCGTCGCGCGGCTGCTGGCGCTGGCCGGGGCATCCAGCGGACTGCCGTGGGTCGTGCATCTCTCCACCCGCGAGGGGCTTGCGGAAATCGAAAAGGCCCGCGTCGCGGGCCGGCGGGTGCTGGTGGAAACCTGCCCGCAGTATCTGACGCTGACGGAGGAGCTGTATTCCCAGCCGAATTTCGCGGGCGCGAAGTACGTCTGCTCCCCGCCGCTGCGTTCGGCCCAGGACAGAAACGCCCTCTGGCGCGCCGTGGCGGACGGGGAGGTCGATATTCTCTCCACCGACCATTGCAGCTTCAACTTCAAGGGCCAGAAGGAGCTGGGCCGGGGCGATTTTTCGCGCATCCCGAACGGCCTGCCGGGCCTCGAGCAGCGGCCCGCGCTGATATGGGCCTGCGGCGTTTCCGCCGGACGTATCGGGCCGGAGGATATGTGCCGTATGCTCGCGGAGACGCCGGCGAAGGCGTTCGGCCTCTGGGGCCGGAAGGGCGCGCTGACGCCTGGCTTCGACGCGGACGTGGTCGTCTGGGAGCCGGACTATCGCGGCGCGGTACACGCGGGCGAGCAGCAGATGCGCTGCGACTATTCCCCGTGGGAGGGCTTCCCCCTCACCGGCCGTGCCCGGGCCGTATACCTGCGCGGCCAAAAAGCCGCCGAAAACGGAAAATGCCTCCGCCCCGCCGCCGGTGAATATTTATCCAGAGGGAGCGCTGTGACCGACTGAGAGGAGAATCTATGTCCATACAAGTTATCCAGGGAATATTCATCCCCTTCCTCGGCACGGCGCTGGGGGCCGGGTGCGTGTTTTTCATGCGCGGGGCCATGCGCCAGGGGGTGCAGCGGGCCTTGACCGGGTTCGCCGCCGGGGTGATGGTCGCGGCGGCCATATGGAGCCTTCTCATCCCCGCCATGGAGCAGGCGGCAGGCATGGGCGCGTGGGCGTTCGTGCCGGCGGTCGTGGGGTTCTGGGCGGGCGTGCTGTTTCTGCTGCTGCTTGACAGGATCATCCCGCATCTGCACCTGAACACGGACGAGTGCGAGGGGCCGAAAACCGCGCTGCCGCGGCGGGTCATGCTGGTGCTCGCCGTGACGCTGCACAATCTGCCGGAGGGCATGGCCGTGGGCGTCGTGTACGCCGGCTGGATGAGCGGCAATGGGAGCATCACGCTCATGGGCGCGCTCGCGCTGTCGCTCGGCATCGCCATCCAGAATTTCCCGGAGGGGGCCATCATCTCCATGCCCCTGCGGGCGGAGGGGATGAGCAAGGGCCAGGCGTTCGCCGCCGGGGCGCTCTCCGGCGCGGTGGAGCCGCTCGGCGCGCTCGTCACGATTCTCGCCGCCAGCGTCTTGGTGCCCGCGCTGCCGTATCTATTGAGCTTCGCCGCCGGAGCCATGCTGTACGTCGTCGTGGAGGAGCTGATCCCCGAAATGTCCGCCGGCCCCCATTCCAACACCGGCACCATCTGCTTCGCCCTAGGCTTCACCCTAATGATGGCCCTGGACGTAGCCCTGGGGTGAGCGGGGGGAGCCACCCCCTTCAAATTCCCCAAAACCCACTCTTGCAAAACCTGTGCGGTTTGGTATAATAAGGGGAGTGTCAATAAATAAAAAATATTACATATGGAGAGTGAACCATGGCCTACACCTACGAAGATTACAAAAAAATCTACGAATCCAAGAAGGGCACCGTGGATCAGGCGCTGGATCTGATTCAGTCCGGGGACGTTATCTGGTGCTCCAACAACTACAACGAGCCGACCACCCTCTTTGGCCGCCTGCACGAGATCGCTCCCCGCGTGGAGAACGTCATCGTGTATAAAAGCCGCATCGGCGACTATCCCTTCCTGACCACCCCGGGCATGGACGGACACATCAACTGCGCCAACTACTTCTACGGCCCCAGCTACCGCAAGGCCCACAAAATGCGCAACGCGATGTTCATCCCCGTTGACCTGCCGAACTACTACCGCAGCGTCAATATGCACCGGCCCTGCAACATCTTCACCGCGCAGGTCTCCCCCATGGACGAGCACGGCAATATGTACATCGGCATGAACCAGACCATCGAGTACTACGCCGTGAAGGACGCCATCGAGCAGAAAAAGAAGATCATCCTGGAGGTCAACCCCAACCTGACCTACATGAACGGCTCCGTGGCCGTGCCTGTCGAGGCCGTCACCCTGCTGTATGAAGTGGACACCCCCGAGTACTGCATCGGCGGTATGCAGACCACCGAGCTGGAAGACCAGATCGGCAAGACCGTGGCGGGCCTGATCGACGACGGCGACACCATCCAGATGGGCATCGGTGGCATCCCCGACACCGTGGGCCGCTATCTGCTGACCAAGAACGACCTCGGCCTGCACACGGAGCAGTTCACATCCTCCATGGCCGACCTTATCGACAAGGGCGTCATCACCGGCAAGAACAAGGCGTATGACAAGGAGCTGCACGTCGGCGTGTTCGCGGACGGCACCCATGAGCTGTATAAATACCTCCACGACAACCCCAAGTGCGTCATGAAGCCCGGCCCTGAGGTCGTGAACCCCTTCAACATCGCCCGCCAGGATCACATGGTCTCCATCAACACCCTCGTGGAAATCGACCTGACCGGCCAGATCTGCGCGGAGAGCATCGGCCCGACCCAGTATTCCGGCTCCGGCGGCGGCTTCTGCTTCACCCTCGGCACCTACTACGCCGAGCACGGCAAGGGCATCATGGCCTTCACCAGCCGCACCAAGAAGGGTATGCCCAAGATCAAGGCCCAGCTCACCCCCGGCGCTATCGTCACCCATCAGCGCAACTATGTCCAGTACGTCGTCACCGAGTACGGCTATGTGAACCTGCGCGGCATGGACGTCCGCGAGCGCGCCAAGGCCCTGATCTCCATCGCCCACCCCGACGACCGCGACGCCCTCGATGCTGCGGCCCGGGAGCTGTGCTACTATTAATTTCCACGCCATCCCATAGATAACCACAGCGAGGCCGCAGCGTTTGGCTGCGGCCTCGTTTTTGCGATGTCAGATTATGCGCGGCGAGGAGCCCCCGCCACCCCCAGACAACCCGCGGCGAGGGATTTTTTCGTCAGGTCGTGATGTGACGACGCAGGCGTACATAGGTACGTCAAGGAGGCACAGCGCGGCCT
>JAJQHT010000289.1:1201-3733 GCA_021199595.1 Oscillospiraceae bacterium | reverse complement strand
ATACACACCTCCATTTCATCAAAAATTTTCACGCGAACCGGCGGGACGGCCCCGCCAGGCTTATTACGCTTATGACAGCCGAACCCCGCCCGTCCGCATCAACGTCCAGACCGCGCAGGTATCCATACTGCAACTAATTAATTGTAAAGCCAACGCGGTCTTATGTCAAGTAAAAAAGTTTACACAATCGTAACAGCTTGGCAAAAAATTCGCCGGAAACGGTCATAACCGCTTCCGGCCTGAATGGTTATGCAGTTTTGATTTATGCGAAGGCCGCGATAAGCTCGCCGAGGAGATTCACGCCCTCCGCCGCCAGCAGCGCGTCCGGGGTCAGCATGGGCAGGCGGGCGTTTAAATCTGTTATCTTCCACGTCCCCTCACTGCGGATGGCCTCCACCTCCAGAATGCCCCGCAGAGCCATGGCCTCCGCAGCGGCCCGGGCCATATCCATCAGGGCCTGGCCGTCCTCCGCAGGCTCGCACTGCGCATCCGTCCGGCGACGGCCCTGGAACGTCAGCACCGCAGGGGTATAGGCGGTATACTGTCCCGGTGCGCCGACGACCGCGGCGCTCCACACTGGGCCGTCCAGCTCCTCCTGGGCCACGAAACCGGCGTTTACCGCGCCGCCCACCTCGCAGAAATCCTCCGTTACCCAGATGCCCTGGCCGAAGCTGCCCCTGTCGGGCTTGACGATATACGGCTCCGACCCCTCGGGGAAATAGGCGGGAACAGGAAATCCCCCGGCCCGCATCCATTCGTCGGAGGCGAGCCTTGAGCGGGTCAGCTCCCAGGCGCTTCGGTCGAACAGCGCCTTTTCCCCCGCCGCCAGGGCCAGAAGCGTCTCGTCCTCCGTGGCGGGGAGGATATAGTCATACGTCGCCGAAGGCGGGCATTCCCCGGCGCTTTCCAGAACCGTCGTCTCCATCCCGGCAGCCCGGGCCAGCCGGACGGCCTGCTCCCCCAACGGGCCGCCGCCCAAAATCAGCAGTTTCATAACGTATCTCCTTTAAAAAAGGCGGGGCAAAGCATCTCTTTGCCCCGCTGTGCGTGTTTTTTAGCCTTGCAGACCGTTTTCCTGACGCTCCATGTTCTCCACCACTACGTCGAAGATGTCCCCCAGGGAGGAGGCATATTCCAGCACCTTCCAGGGCACGTTGGTGTGGAAGTGAATCTTTATCAGATCCTCGTCCCCCACTGCCAACAGACAGTCTCCGGGAATGTTTTCCATGATATAGTCGTGGATGGCGTCCTCATCCAGGTCATGCCCTTCGATGAGCAGCTGTGTGTCGAATCGAAATTCCAGCATTTCGTGATTTCTCCTAATTATGTACTTTCAGTAGTTTTCGGGCGCCAAACAAGGGCGCTATGCAATATACTGCATATTCTAGCACATATGCGTCCGTCTGTCAAAAATTCCTGGCAAAAAGTCAAAAGCACAGTATTTTCCGCCAAACGGCGCCGGAAAAGACGTTCTTACGCCTCGGCACACGCGGCCACAATGCGGGTCAGGGCCTCCTTCAGCAGGTCGTCAGGGATGTTCAGCGCGGGAAGAAGCCGCACCTTATCCTTGGCGGTCAGAACCAGAACGCCCTTCTCCCGGCAGGCCGCCACAACGTCCTTGGTGGGCTTTTTGGCCTTAAGGCCTATCATCAGGCCCATGCCGGTGACGCTCTCCACACCCTCCGCAGCGGAAAGGGTATCAAAAATCATCTTGGATTTTTCCCGCACCCCGGCCAGAAGCTCGTCCGTCAGGCGGGAGAAAATGCTGATGGCGCCGGCGCAGACGGCGGGGTTGCCGCCGAAGGTGGAGCCGTGGTCGCCGGGGGTGAATACGTCCGCCACCCGCTGACCAAGCATACAAACCCCAATGGGCAGGCCGCCGCCCAGGCCCTTCGCGGTGGTGACGATGTCCGGCTCCAGGCCGAGGTTCATATACCCATACATCGCGCCGGAGCGGCCGTTGCCGAGCTGCACCTCGTCCGCGATGAGGAGAAGATTTTCCTTTGCCGCCACGTCCTTCATGGCCTGAACGAAATCGGCGGGCAGGGGCAGAACGCCGCCCTCGCCCTGGACGGCCTCAAACATGATGGCCGCCGCGTTGTGCTCCGCCGCCAGGGCCGCGAGGCTCTCCGGCTTTTCGGTATCGGCGTATACAAAGCCCTCCGTCAGGGGGGTAAACTGCTGATGGAACACATCCTGACCCGTGGCAGCCAGGGTGGTGATGGTGCGCCCATGGAAGCTGTTTTTCAGGGTGATGATGGTGTGATGGCCAGGCCCCTTGGTCTGCTCCGCCCATTTCCGGGCAGCCTTGATAGCGCACTCGTTGGCCTCCGCGCCGGAGTTGCCGTAAAACACCTTTTTAAGCCCCGTGGCCTCGCAGAGCATTTGAGCAAGCTTCGCGCAGGGCGCGCTGTAAAACAGGTTCGAGGTGTGCTGATAGCGGTTCAGCTGCGCCGTAACCGCGTCAATCCACTCCTGGTCAGACACGCCGAAGGCGTTCACGGCGATGCCGCTGCCCATGTCGATGTATTC
>JAJQHT010000289.1:0-1191 GCA_021199595.1 Oscillospiraceae bacterium | reverse complement strand
TGAAACGTATTTCTATCATATCCCCGTCTTTTACGATGTATTCCTTGCCCTCAACGTCCCGCACCAGGCTGCCCTTGCCCTCGGCTATCTCCACCGGGAACCGGGCATAGGTGTGGGCAATATATTCGTCGTCAAGCTGTTTCGTCGTCTTCAGTTCCATGCTTCATATCCTCCATTACCATAGTGCCAACGCCTTCGTTTGTCAAAATTTCCAGCAGGATGGAGTGGCTGACTCTTCCGTCCAGCACCACCACCCGCTTTACACCCCGGTGGATGGCGTCGATGCAGCACTCCACCTTGGGTATCATGCCCCCGGATATGACGCCCTGGTCAAACAGGGACACCAGGCCGGGAATGTCGATGGCCTTGATAAGGCTGTCGGGGTCGTCCTTATCCCGCAGAATGCCGGCGATGTCCGTCATCATGAAAAGCCGCTCTGCGCCGATGGCCCCGGCAATGCAGGCGGCGGCGGTATCTGCGTTTATGTTGTATATGTTCCCCTTGTCGTCCCAGCCGATAGAGGAAATCACCGGGATATAGCCCTGATCCATCAGATCCAGCAGCACCTGCACGTTCACCTCGGTGATGCGTCCCACATAGCCCAGGGCCGGATCCTTCATGGTGGCCTGTATCAGCCGGTCGTCCACACCGGAGAGGCCGATGGCCTTCACGCCCTTCTGCCCCAGGAGATTGACAAGCGTCTTGTTCACCTTGCCGGACAGCACCATCTGGACGATCTCGATGGTCTCCTTGTCCGTGACGCGCAGGCCGTCCTTAAATTCCGGCTTTTTCCCCATCTTTTCCAGGGCGCTGTTGATTTCCGGGCCGCCCCCATGTATCAGAACCACCCGGACGCCGACCATCCGCAGAAGCGCCAGGTCTTCCATCACCTGCTGCTTCAGCTCCTGGCTGACCATGGCGTTGCCGCCGTATTTCACCACGATGATTTTTCCGTGGTACTTCTGGATATAAGGCAGGGCCTGGGTCAGTATTTCTGCCCGGTCCTGATTTGTCGCTTCTTCTGTCATAAAAGCCTCCTGTTAAATGGAGAATTTGTATTATGTGCGGTAATCGCCGTTGATTTTGACGTAATCATAGGTCAGGTCGCAGCCCCAGGCGGTAGCGCTGCCATCGCCCTCGCGGAGGGTGATGAGGATGTCAATCTCCTTTTCGGAGAGCACCTTTTTGGCC
>JAJQHT010000078.1 GCA_021199595.1 Oscillospiraceae bacterium | reverse complement strand
GGCCTGGACGCCATCGAATGGATTAAGCGGGGCGTGGCCCTGGGGGCGGGGGAGATCGTCCTCAACTCCATCGACACGGACGGCGTGAAGGGCGGCTTCGACCTGGAAATGCTGGACGCCGTATGCCAGGCCGTGAGCGTGCCGGTCATCGCCTCCGGCGGGGCCGGGTGCGCGGAGGATTTTGTGACGCTGTTCAAAACGCTTCCCAAGGTGGACGCGGGGCTGGCCGCGGGGATATTCCACTTCGGGGAGCTGACCATCCCGGATTTGAAGGACATCCTGGCAGAAAACGGAATTTTGGTAAGGAGAGAGAACCATGCTTAACATAGACGAGCTGACGTTTGACCACCGGGGGCTTATCCCCGCCATCGTCATTGATTCCCAGACAAAAAAGGTGCTGACCCTGGCCTATATGAGCCGGGAAAGCCTGGAAATTTCCATGGAAAAGGACATGACCTGCTTTTTCAGCCGCAGCCGCCAGGAGCTTTGGCTCAAGGGCGAGACAAGCGGAAACTATCAGCATATTGTGTCCATCACCGCCGACTGCGACCGGGACGCCCTGGTGGTGGAGGTCGTGAAGGACGGCCCCGCCTGCCATCTGGGGACGGACAGCTGCTTCAACGACCTTGTGTATACCGGCGAGACCGCCCCGGCCTTCTCCTATGAGGGCCTGATGGCCCTTTTGCAGGGCCGGAAGGATAACCCGCCCCCCAACTCCTATACCTCCTATCTCTTTGAGAAGGGCACGGACAAGATTCTCAAGAAAATCGGCGAGGAGGCCACGGAGGTGGTCATTGCCGCCAAGGACAACGACAAGGAAAACACCATTTACGAGCTGGCAGACCTCGCCTATCACGCCATGGTGCTGATGGTGCAGATGGGCATTTCCCTGGATGATTTGACGGCGGAGCTTGCCTCCCGGCACGTCATCGACCACAAGGTCAAGCAGGAAAAGATGAAGTAATGGGCCGGCAGAATCTTCACACCCACACCGTCTTTGACGACGGGCAGAACACCCCCATGGAGATGGCCCGGGCCGCGCTTGACGCGGGCCTTACAAGCCTTGGCTTTTCCGCCCACTCCACCATTCCCTATGAAAACGACTGGTGCCTGACGGACGAGACCATCCCCGCCTACCTCGCCGCCATCGGGGAGACGAAGGCCGCCTTCGCCGGACGGCTCGCGGTCTATAACGGTATAGAGCTGGACGGCCTCTCGACACAGGACACGTCGTGCTTTGACTATGTCATCGGCTCCCTGCATCACATCGCCGTGGACGGCTGGACGCCCACCATCGACCTGAGCGCCGAGAGCACCCGGGAGACGCTGGAGACCTATTTTCACGGGAACGAAAAGACCATGATCGAGGCCTATTTCGCGCAGTATGATGAGATGTCGAGAAACCCGGGGGTGAACATCGTGGGCCACCTCGACCTGCTGTGCAAATTCTGGGAGACGGATGGCCTGTTCGACCCGGCGGGGCATGATTTCCTGGGCTGCGCCAAACGGGCCGTCACGCAGCTCGCCCGCGCGGGGAAGATTTTCGAGGTGAACACCGGGGCCATGTGCCGGGGCTATCGCCATGAGCCATACCCCAGCCTCCCCCTTCTCCGCACCCTGAAAGCCATGGACGCCTCCGTGACCATCACCACCGACGCCCACGCCGCCGCCGGCATCGCCTACGCCTTCCGCGAAACCGAAGCCCTCCTCCGGGATGTTGGGTTCGAGAGAATATGGCAGTTCGACGGAAACCGGTTCGTCGCCGTGCCGTTGTGAGGGGGATATAAAAACAGCAAATTATATTGACTTATTGCCACGGAAAATATATAATATATGTATAAGATAGCAAAATGGAGGTGGCAAGATGTCAAAAGTTTCGACCAGCATCTCAATCGACTCCGAGGTGAAGGCTCAAGCCCAGGCGCTGTTTGCGGATTTTGGGATGGATTTGTCTACGGCAATCAACATTTTTCTCAGACAGTCCATTCGCGAGAATGCGATTCCCTTTGTGATTCAGCGGGAAGACCCAAATGCGGACACAGTCGCCGCCATCCGGGAACGGGATGAGATGGTAAAGAACCCGGAAAAGTACAAGCGTTATTCCTCCTTCGCAGAGTTCATGGAGGAGGAAGCGAGGAATGTATAAGGTCGTACCATCCAGCCGCTTTCGCAAAGACTACAGGCTCGCAGTCAAGCGGGGCTATAACATGAAGCTCCTGGAGGAGGTTGTAGACATACTGGCAGCAGGGGAGCCACTCGATGCAAGATACCGAGACCATATGCTAAGCGGAAAGTATGACAGCGTTCGAGAATGCCATATCACGCCGGACTGGCTGTTGGTTTACGATATAAACGAAACGGAGCTGAACCTGCTCTTACTCAGGACAGGAACACACAGCGACATATTTTAAAATTTATGAAAAGCGGGAAGCGTTAAGCTGCCCGCTTTTTATACCCTAACGCTCCATGCGATGTGTATCACATGGAGTATTGTGAATACAATCCCACACATTCAGTTCCTTTACAAGCTGAACCTGCGGGTTTGGCTGGGGCGGCAATTTTCCTCTTTTCAAGGGTTTTTAAATATGCTATAATAATTTTTTGAGCCAAGGCGCTTATGACGTATTCTATTTTCTTTTAGAAAGGCGATATATATGACGAAGATCGACATTTATTCTGGCTTTTTGGGGGCCGGGAAGACTACGCTTATCAAGAAGCTCCTTTCGGACGGGTACGCCGGGGAGAAGCTGGTGCTTATCGAGAACGAGTTCGGCGAGATCGGCATTGACGGCGGGTTTCTGAAGGACGCGGGGATCATCGTGAACGAGCTGGAATCCGGCTGCATCTGCTGTAGTCTGACCGGCGATTTCCGCGAAGCGCTGCATATGGTGAACCAGCAGTATCACCCCGACCGCATCCTTATCGAGCCGTCCGGCGTGGGCAAGCTCTCCGAGGTCGTGGCCGCCGTGCAGTCCGCCGGGGACGGCACGGAGTTTGAGCTGGGCGGGCTGACCACCGTCGTGGACGCCACCCGCGCGAAGATGTATATGAAAAACTTCGGCGAATTTTTCGACAACCAGGTGCAGTCCGCAAACTGCATCGTCCTGTCCCGCACCGGGAACCTGAGCGAGGAGAAGACCCGCCAGGCGGAGGAGCTTCTGCGCGCCAAGAACCCGGACGCCGTTATCGTTTCGACCCCCTGGGAGCAGCTCACGGGCCGTCAGATTCTGGACGCCATCGAGCAGAAAAGCTCCATCTCCGCCGAGCTTGCCGCCCTGCTGGCCGAGCATGAGGAGGACGACGACGAGGACGACTGCTGCTGCCATGACCATGAGCATCATCATGACCACGAGCATGAGCACCATCATGACCATGAGCATGAGCATGAGCATGAGCATGACCACGAGCACGAGCACGAGCATGAGCATGAGCATCACCACGACCACGAGCATCACCACCATCACCACCACCATGGCCACGACGCGGACGAGGTGTTCCAGAGCTGGGGCGCGGAGACCGCGAAGACCTATTCGGCGGAGGACATCAGCGCTATCCTGGACAAGCTGACCGACGAGGCAGCCTATGGCTTCGTGGTGCGGGCCAAGGGCTATGTGGCCGGGCCGGACGGCCAGTGGGTCCACTTTGACTACACCCCCGGCGAGAAGGACATACGCACCGGTGCGGCCAACGTGGCCGGACGGGTGTGCGTCATCGGCGCGAACCTGAACGAGGGCGCTGTGAAGGAG
>JAJQHT010000137.1:3199-3751 GCA_021199595.1 Oscillospiraceae bacterium | reverse complement strand
GGCCATAGGTCAGGGACTGGGTCAGAACGCGGCCCGGGGCGTTGGTGTGAACATGAACCTTTATGATTTCCGCGTCGTCCACCATGACGATGCTGTCGCCAATATTTTCGAGATAGGCCCGCAGCAGGTCAGGGCTTTTGGCCGCACCGGATTTGCGGACGATGAACTCCGTGCAGTAGGTATATTTGATGTCCTCCGTGGCGAAGGCGGTGAAATCGGCCTTGGTCTTGGCCGCGCCGCCGGGGTTCTGGTTCACCGTTACGCGGCCCTCCAGATAGCCCAGCATGGCCTCCAGCATCAGGACGTAGCCATACCCGCCGGCGTCTATCACGCCGGCCTTTTTCAGCACTGGGTTCTGGTTCACGGTGTCGTCCAGGGCGGTCTTGGCGCTCTCCACGGCGGCATAGAGCATTTCCTCAAAGTACTCGGACTCCTTGGCCTTGGCGTTCGCAGCCTCCGCCGCCATGCGGCTGACGGTCAGGATGGTGCCCTCCGCCCGGATCAACAACCCCCATGTGTGCGGGTGAATAAGCGTGGTGATAGCCAGAGCCG